>JAJZIM010000007.1 GCA_021810565.1 Bacillota bacterium | reverse complement strand
TGGGTGGCCGGGACAGTCGGGCCATTCGCCGAAGAACCAGCGGTAGACCCGTGAGTAGCCGTCGATGGTGGCCGGGGATGCGTTGCGGACGATGGAAAGGAATTCGATGAAGCCCTGGGCCTCGTCGAGTGCGCGGTTTGCGCAGACCTTCCCCATGTCGCCACAATTGATTGGGAGGTGGTCTCTTGTCTTTGCTCCCTGCAGCCCTGGCCGTGGGTCTGCTGCTGGTGGGCGGCGCCTACGACCTGTTCTCGACCAGGCGGGAAGCCTGGATTCCCTGGTGGTTGTCCGCGGGTGGAGGGGGCTTGGCGGCGGCGCTGGCCGCCACTGGATCAGCGTCATGGTCCAGCATCCTTCTGGGCGCGATGGTCGGCGCGGGGGCCGTGTTCCTGGCCATCATCTTGGCGGGCGAGCCGGGGGGATGGGACGACGTGCTGCTGGCTGGGGTGGGCGGCGCATTCCTCGGCCCCTGGGGAGCCATGTGGATGCTGCTGTGGGGGGCGGCCGCAGGCGGCGCGGTGGAACTGATCCGCCGGCGCAACCGGCGGGTGGATGCCTGGCTTCGCCGGTGGGCGGCGTTCCACGGGGTGTCCCCGTTGGGGGAGCGTGGAGATACCCCCATCCCCTTCGTGCCATGCCTCGCCGTCGGTGCCCTGGCATCGGGCTTGTTGCTGCTGGGGGGTGTTCTGCAGCCATGGCCCCGGTGGTGATCTCGGACATCCTGTGGCTGCTGTACGGCTGGAGGCTTGGCGTCGTGCTGGGGCTGGCCACCCTGGAAACCGCTCTGCTGACGGGCTCGCCATGGGGCGCCGTCATCCCAGGAGGCCTGCTCGTCACGTCCTGGCTTGCGGCATCGCGCGTCCCCCTGGCGCGCGCAAGACACAGGGCCGAAACCATGGGACTCCAGGCCACGTTCGTGCTTGGCCCGTCGGGGAAGGTGAGCTGTGCGCTGGGCCGCAGATGGTTCAAGTGCGCTGGGTTGTACCCGGCCCCCGTCACCCCGAAGCTGCTGGCCCGGTGGACGGAGATCCACGGGGATACCAGACGGCGCTGGGGGAACTTCCCTCGGGATGCCGTGGCCCGCTACCGGACCGCCCTGGAGCGGGATCTGGATTTCCTCTGCGGTTGGGGCGCCGCGAACGGCAGGATGCTGACGTTCTCGGGCTTCGTCCGGTGGCCCTCCGGCCTCCTGGAGCGGCTGGAGCGGGAGGGCAGGCTGGTCCTGGTCCAGGGGCCGCTGCGCCCCTACCAGCCGCGGCTTTGGACAAGACCCCGGTACGAGGAGATCCAGGAGCGGATGTTTGGCGGCGTCTGGACCCGCAAGGACCGCACGGACCCCGCCAAGTGGTGGACCGTCGTGGTGCTGCCTAATTCCAACGGGAAGGACGGGGAGGGGGTGACGGCATGGCCATGAGGGGGCGCCCAAGGGCGTCGGTCGATCCTGCGGCGCTGGCGGCGGCCTGGGAGGCCGTCGGGGCCGGAAGGCTGTCCAAACGGCGGGCGGCGGCGGAGCTGGGCATAGGGAGGGCGACGCTGAGGCGGCTCCTACAGAATTTTGGCCATGCCCAGGAGGGACGGAAGGAACGTGGGTAGGGTGGAAGGACGGCATGCCGTTCCCCCGCGCGGCGCGGGGGGGCCGGGGATCATCCCAGCCGACCCGGCGCGAAAGGAAGGATCCGCGTCCGAGGATCGATCATTCCGGCATTGGTGGGATTGGTGCGACGCGCTGGAGGCCGATCTGCGGGCCATCAGGGCGGAGCGGCCCGGCGCGCCGGTTGACGGAATGGTCGGCGAGCTGCTGGCGCTGCGCTCCTGGCTGATCCATCATGTCCATTCCACGCCGAAGGGAGTTGAGTAGATGCGCACCTTCGTCGCGGCCGCGGCGCTCATGCTCGTGATGCTCGGGTACATCGTCGTGGGGCACCGGAACATCCTGGGAGCCCA
Organism: Bacillota bacterium; assembly: GCA_021810565.1. GTDB lineage: Bacteria > Bacillota > Sulfobacillia > JAJZIM01 > JAJZIM01 > JAJZIM01. The sequence continues at coordinate 70,413 of JAJZIM010000007.1, read as the reverse complement.
GCCGGCCGCGGTACGGCGTCCCGCGGCGATCCTGCCAAAGACGGGGACGTCGGGATCCGGGGCGCGGGGGGGCTGGCTCCCCATCGTGCCCAACTTCGCCTACGTGCCCGCCTACACCCCGGCAGGCAAGCCGGTGTATCTGAACATCAGGCTGACGTCGCTGCTGTTCTTTGATCCTTCCAATGCCGGCAGTATCTCTGACGTACCTCCTATAGCCAAGGAGGTGCTGGCCCATGACAACCGCCCGCGCCCCCTGGTCCTGGTGGCCGTGGTGCACACCACCTCGGTCAAGCGGGCTGTGGCCAAGGTAGGAGCGTTCATGACCAAGTACCGCGTGGCCGCCATTCCGGTGGTGCTGCAACAGGGTCCACCGTTGGTGTCCGTCTACCCGACCCTGGTGTGGTTCTCCGGCGGCAAGGTGCACGCCCACGCGGGAATGCCCACCGCCAAGGAACTCGCCCAAGCGATGGCCTAACATTTTGCGAAGGAGAGTGAAGGCATGTCCAGATCCAAGGCTGTTTTGGTGGCGTTCATCGTCATGGTAGTGGGAGTGTTGGCGATCCTGCTTGGGATCCGGCTCAACAATCCGCCGGTGACCGTAGTGCAGGCGCTGCACAACATCCCGAAGGGGCAACGGTTCTATGCGGCCGATCTTCGGGTCGTGACCATCCCCCAGTCCGCATTCCAACCGGGGTTCGTCCCCGCTCTTTCCCTTGTCGAGGGCAAGTACGCCGCGCACTATGTCCCTGCGGGGCAGTACCTCGTTGGACCGGACATAGTGCCCAGCGGGAAGCTGCGCGACGGGCTCAAACAGGGTGAGATGGGCTTCTGGTTGGGCGGAAGCCTGGTGTCCTTAGGCGGAGCGAATATCGGGGCACGTGTGGATATCACCTGGGTGCCGAACAGCAGCAACACCAAGACCAAGGTGATGCCGCGGCTGTTGTACACCGGTGTCCGGGTGGCGGCGGCGTACACTTCCAATGGTACCCCCGTAGGAAAACCCCAGGCGAACTCGGGAGGACTGTTCCAACTCAACAATTCGAGCGGCGGGGTGTCCACCGTGGTCTTGGCTGTGAACCAGACCGAGTTCCTACAGCTGGCGGAGGCCGCACAGACCGGGCACCTAGCGCTGACCGTTGATCCCTGGGCCAAAGTCAACAGCGGACTTGGCGGCAGTGCGGGGAGTGCGTTCCCCACCGGCACCGCGCCGGTGCTGACCACCGGCACCGTTGGTACCAAGGCCAACCCGGCGGGGCAGGTTTCAGGCAGCAGCAAAGGCGCCTCAGTCCCGGCTGCGGGGAGCTGATCCCCGCCGTGGTGCGTTTCGGACGGCTGCTGTCCATCGCCTACGGCCCGGTGGTGGTCTGGCTATCGCTGCGCAGCGGGGCGTTGTCCCCGCTCTGGTGGCTATACCTGCCCTACTGGACCACGGAGGTGGCCCTGACCGTTGGGGCCGTCCTCTCTGGCCCGCCCCGCAAGGCGGCGCAGTGGGGCTGGCGGGAAACGGCGCTGCCCATCCTGGCGTCGGTGCTCACGCCCGCCCTGATCCCCCTCGTTCCAGAGGCGCCAGAGCCCATGGCGCTGCGGTGGACCGGTACGGGGCTGGCATTCGCCGCCTATGCGCCCGCGGCATGGGCGGCGCTGTACCTCGGGCGCAGCTTCTCCTTGCTGCCGGAGGTGCGCCGACTGGTGGCCCGCGGGCCGTACCGTTGGGTCAGGCATCCGCTCTATGCCGCCTATCTGCTCTGGGCGGCGGGGGTGCTACTGGCGGATCCGACGCCGGCCATGCTGGCCGTGATCGCGACCTTCGTCGCGCTGCTGGCGGCGCGGGCGCGCGTGGAGGAGATCAAGCTGGCGGCGACGCTTCCCGGGTATGCGGAGTACCTGGCTCGCACGGGCATGTTCTGGCCGCGGCCGGGGCTACCGCCGGTTTGATGGGAGGTGGGAACATGGCAGTCGATGCGCCGGATGCTGACATGGGGGAGGACGCGGAGGAGGAGCCGGAGCGCGGAATGGATTTCCCAGCTATGGCGTGGCAGTGGCCGGCGTTCGCGCTGATCATCTTCGCGGGCCTGTCGGTGGTCGGCCTGGTGTTCGGCCGCCCGCTGGGCGTGGATGGAAAGATCGCCTTGGCGGTTCTCTTCGGTTTCGTAATGGCTTTCACCGACGCCATGCCGCCGTACTGATGCTGATGGGGAGCTTGCTGATAGGAACTCCGGCCGCAGACCAGGACTGGCAAAAACGGCTCCGCTCCGCCGAACGGCGGCTGCGGGCCGCCGAACGCGACTACCTGCGATGGCGGGCGGACAACGACTGCCTTCAACGAACCGGGATCGAACCTCCCGTGCTGCCGCTCGCCGTCCGCCTCGGGGCCATCGGGGCGGAGCCGCGGACCTCGTGCGCCGGGCATTGGGACGCCGGGTGCCTGTCCCCGACCTACGTCGGGGTGTGGGTGGGGCCGGAGGCCATCCCGGCCTGGGAGGCCTTCGTCCGGGATCTGTTGACCCGCTTCCCCCTGGAGGGGGGGGCGGTCATCGCCGTCCGGCGCTTCCCCGACGCCGGGGCGTACAGCATCACTCTGGAATGGTATCCGGCCCACCGGGGCGCGGCGACGGCCAGGCGGCTCCGTCGCCGGGTTCTGGACCGGTTGGCCCTGTGGATTGACGAATGGGCAATGGGGGGGATTTGCCGGTGGAGAACGGTGACTCCGGGACGCGGCTGGCCCTGGGGCTGATCCTTGGTGGGGGAGGTGCCCTGGTGCTCCTGGTGGCAGGTCTTCTGTTTGTGCCGCTGTTAGTGGTGGGCGCGATGGGCGGTGGGGCTGGCGGGGGCGGCTTCTACACCGGGCCGACACCCCACGGCACCACCACCCAGAACGTGCTGTACTGGCGGACCGTCGTGTGCCGGGAGGCGGCCACCTACAAGCCGTGGAACCAGACCACGCCCCAGTTCGTGGACACCGTGGACGCCATCATGACCCAGGAGAGCGGCGGCAACCCCAACGCCTACTCCTACGCCGGTGCCGAGGGGCTGATGCAGGTGCTCCCCGACAAGCTGACCGAGATCGGGTGGTACGGCAGTCCATTCAATCCGCAGGAAAACATCGCTGCCGGGGAGAATTACCTCCGGTACCTTTTCGAGACGTATTACCAGCGGGGGGGCCTTGCGGCGGTGGCCGCGGGCTACAACGGCGGGGACGGCGGCGCGCTGGCCTATCTGCGGTGCGGTATGCCATGCGTGGCGGGCTACAGCATGCAGACCTACGAGTACATCCAGATCGTCACCGCGAACTACACGGCGTACAGGGCGTTGCCGCAGGGAGCCTGCGGCGCGGAGCCGCCCACTAAGAAAGGATGATTTCCGAAATGGGGATGCGCCAAGGCCTGTCTCTACTTGCACTGGTGGGATTGCTGACGGGGGTGGCCGGCGGCTGCGGCAGTCCGGCGAAGCCTGTCGCCGCCCACGGCCCGTCATACTACGGCCCCATTGCGGCGCCGAATCCAGTCTCGTTGTTCGGCCCGCCGGGGCCGTATGCGCGGCCCGTCACCGCCCTACCCGGGTCCGGGCACAACGCCACCGGAGCGGTTTTCCTCCCCGGTATGCATGGGGGCACTACCTGGCAGGGGTGGTGGCTGTCCGTCACCTACGGGGCGCTGCTGACCCAACCGGGAACGGCGGCCGGCCATGGCATGATGACCGCCTTCTCCCCGCCATTCACCGCCGGCGGTTCCGTGACGTGGTTCGTGCCGGGACGCAGGGCGCCTCTGGTCCGCGCCAACCCCGTGGAACTGGCCACCGAGGTAGCGTGGTGGGACCTCAACCAGCCGCTGCTGTCACCCAAGGCGTACAGCCGGTACATCGGGCATCTGCGTAGCGCCGTCACCTCGGGGGTGCTGGCGGAACTGGCCAAGCAGCCACCGGCGCTGGGCACCGCGCAGTTGGTCGGTGCCTGGACCGATCCTGCCGAGCCGCACACCCTCTACACTCAGTGGCACATGTTCGGGTACGTCCAGGGAGCCAATGAGGCGTGGCAGATGTCGCGGCTGTGGCTCCGGGAGGACTTGACGCACGACACCCATGGGTGGAAGGTGTCGCGCATCGGCGTGACCACCAAGGCCATACCCGGGTACTTGCCGGGCGCTGATTGGTATAGTGCCTACTTTGGCGGCACGGGAACTCCCTGATCTTTTGGAGGTGGTTCGTTTGCGTCGCTGGCTCATGCTCCTGACAACCGCAGCGGTCCTGGCCCTCCCTCTGCAGCCGGCCCTGGCCCAGGGCATCAATCTCTCAACCGGCCCGACGGGCAACGTGACGGCGCCACAGACGGCGCCGGACACCTGGAGCGTGAAGGTCGGCTGGAATGCCGCGGACACCATCAGCTTCGATGGCGGTGCGGTGGTGCTGCAAACACCGTACCTGAACGCCGGAGGGGCGTTCACCGCCACCGCCTACCCCTCGCTGGCCGATCTGCAAGGTTCGAGGTTGGCGCAGACCACCGGCTACGCCGCTCCGGGGGCGATTCCCCCACTGCCCGCCGACTATGCACAGGCAGGCCCCATATGGTCTTTTGGCGGGCTGGGAATAGCTCCACCCGGCAATTCCGGATCCTACACGCTGACCATCCGCTACAACCTGCCGCAGGGGGTGTCCAATCCTGCCAGGCTGTCCATCTGGGCGCTGATGCCCTTAAACATCTTCGCCGTACCGGCCCAGGCCTTCTGGCTGCCCATCGGAGGAACGGCTTCCGGCGGAGCGGTGACCACGACGATCCTGCCCACCGAAACGTCAGCAGTCCCCGGTTTCGATTACCGGAAGGCGTTCACTCTCAGGCACGATGTCCTGGGATTTGCCGTACTGGCCTACACCGGCAACTATACTGATCTCCAGGGATACGCCTGGGCCAAGAACGCCATTGACGCCGTAGGCGCGGCGGGTATCATGCACGGCACAGGCAACGGGCAATTCGACCCGGGCGGCGTGGTGACCAGAGCCCAGGCGGCGACCGTGTTCCTCGCCCTGGCGGGCGGGTTTCCGAGTGACACTAACCCCGTGGACAGTTACGGCGTGCCCTCCGTGGTGGCTTCGGGGGGGCCCTTGAGCCTGTTCGATCAAGATGCCTGCCCACCTCCCGCAGGACTGAACACCCCGCCCGGCACTCCCATCGAGAACGCAGGCGGCGTGGTGGTGGGGTACGTTCCACCCTGTGAGCGCACCAACTGGACGCCGCTTCCCGCAAGCGCGTGGTACACGCCCTATGTGCAGGGTGCCGTGGCGGACCACGTGATGGCGGGGGTGGGCACCATCATCACGGCCAAGGGCGATGGCGCAGTCGTGTTCGATCCCGGGGCGCCCATGACCAAGGCGCAAGCGGTTGCCGCCCTGATGCAGGTCTACGGCATGGACGTCGGACCCAGCCACCTGCCGCCACCGCAAGCAACCCCGGCCTTCGCCGACAACGCCGCCATTCCCTCGTGGGCCACCAAGGCGGTGGGGGAGGCCGTGGCCTTGGGGATTGTCACCGGCGGACCGAACGGCAACTTCCACCCGAATGCACCCGTCACCAGGGTGGAGATGGCGGTGATGATGGCCAAGATGCTGGCCCTGCCGCACGTCGGAATGCGGTAGCCAAAAGCTCCCGCCCCTACTCAAAAAACCGCTCTTCGGAGCGGTTTTTTAACGTCTAACAATGCCCGCTCGTTGGCTTTGTGCGCTAGACATGGCTTGCGCAGGACTGTTGTGGCCCGCACAATTAAATTGAGAGTGGCGAAGGGAGCGGCTGTGCGATGGGCGGGATGCGGGATCTCATAATCGATGTGTTCGCGGAACTGGCCGGTCAAGAAGCCGCCCTGGACATGCTCGACCCGACCACGGGACGCTACGTCCTGGCCAAGGCCACGGCGGGATTGGCGTCCCATCTGCCCCCCTACCGTTCCGCCGTGACGATGTTGACGGGCCGTGACGCGGGAGGTTTCACCAGTCCCACGGTGGTCCCCGGACGGCGCGCCCCGAAGGGCGGCGCCGTGCTGGTGTTGCCCCTTGGCCGCGGACGTGGAATGCCGGTCGGCGTGGTGGCGGTGCCCTTCCAGGAAGTGCCCTCCGGCCCCCTGCCCCTGACCCTGATGCGCATGGCGGCACGGATCGGCCCCGTGCTGGAGGATGCGGAGGCTGGGGAGGAGGCCATCCACAGGGCCGTGCGGGACCCGCTCACCGGGGCGCACAACAGGGGTTTTCTGGACAGCTTCCTGGAAGCCGCCGCGGCGCGCGCACTGCGCAACCGTGAACCGCTGGCCCTCGGCATCCTGGACCTGGACCGCTTCAAACAGGTGAACGACACCTATGGGCACCAGGCCGGCGACCGGGTGTTGCGGGAGTTCGCCACCGCCGTCATTGGCTGCGCCCGGGCGTCCGATGTTGCCGCCCGCTACGGGGGGGAGGAGTTCGCCCTGGTGCTGCCGGGAACGGATGCCGCAGGCGCGGGCATAGTGTGCGAGCATCTGCGGGGCGCCATCCAGGGGCGCATCCGCCCGGCGGATGGTGCGCCGCCCGTGACCTTCTCAGCCGGGGTGGCCGCCATCCCCTCCGACGCCCGGGACGTGGGGGAACTCATCTGGGCGGCGGACAAGGCCCTGTACCAAGCCAAGGAGCGGGGCCGGAACCGGACCGTTCTGGCCCACTGATCTCCGAAGGGGGGCGCCGAATGGACAAGCTCGGAGAGTACATAGCGCACCTGCGCCGGCGGGGGCTGCGGGGCGACGCGGTGGGCGAGCGCATGCTGGCCGTGTCCGGGTTCTGCTACTGGATGGTGCAGCGCCACGGCCCCCCGGCGCACGCTGATCGGATCACGGACGACCTCGTGGCGGAGTACATCCGCGCAAACCCCGGCGAGGGGGCGCTGGTATCCGAGTTTCACCGCTGGCTCCGGGGGGCGGCGTGATGACGGAACGGCTGGGTCTGGATCGGGTTAAGGCCCTGTACGCCGCTAAGGATCTATACCTCGCCTCCCATGCTCAGGGGACGGCGCTCCTGGCAGAGATGTTGACCAGGCGGCTCGGGTTGTCCCCACGAGAGGTGGAGCGGGCACGGGTAGCCGGATTCCTGCATGACGTGGGCAAGCTCGCAGTCTCTGATGCGGTGCTGGGCAAGCCGGGCAAGCTGGACATGGATGATTGGGCGGAGATGCGCCAGCACCCGAAGCGCGGGTGGGATCTGCTCGCGCCGGTGTTCACCGACGGCAAGGACATCCTGGACGCCGTGGTGGCCCATCACGAGCGCATGGACGGCTCCGGCTATCCGTTCGGCCTGCGGGGCGACGAGATCCCGTTCCTCGCCCGGCTGATCGCGGTGGCGGACGCCATGGATGCGCTGCTGGGCGCGAGGCCATACCGGGGGCCGCTCCCCTTGCGGGAGGCCGCGGGGGTGCTGCTGCGCGACGAGGCGGACAAGTTCGATTTGGACATTTTGGCGGCGCTGGGGGCCGCGATAGGTGTCTCATTGTGCAGTATGGAACCAACCGGCTGAGGTCAGAGCGAGGGGATGATTTCGATGCGCAAAATGCACAAGGTAATTCGCTTCGAGCCGGCCACGGACCGGCTGATTGCCGCCCTGACGCGGGCCACCGTGGAGGCCGAGGCGGCTCTGGACGCGGAGCCGAGGGTGTTGCGCCGGGATCCGGCTGTTCGGGCGGCCACGCGGCGCGCGCTGCTCGCCATAGCGGATCTCAGCGCGGCACTGCGCGGCACCGCCGTATAGGAGGGCGACGCAATGAATCTGTCTTTCCTGCCCCGGCGGGAGCATTCCCGGCCCCGGGTGTCCCTGCCCGATCCAAGGCCTGCCAGTGGCCCCACAGAGGACTACGTGCCGGGGGAAGCGGTGCGGGCGTGGCTCGCCCCCATCGGGCGGGTGGAGCACCATGCGGACATGCTGCGCACGGCGGCGGACACCTGCATCCGGGTCTATGCCCTGAGCGGTGGCCTGCAGGAGGTCGTCCCCGGCGAGATGGGTACCAGCGCCTTGCTGAACCCCTCACCGATTTCCCTTGGCGGGCGTCCGCCCCGGTTCAACCTGCGGGTTGTGGTGCGGTGCGCACCCAATCCCAGAGTGCGCCTGGGGCAGTTTTACCAGATGCGCATGCGCCGGGTGCGCATGTCCATCGCCCAGGCGCAACGGAGCGGTGGCATGCCCACTCCACAGGAGGAGCGCACCCTGCGCAGCATGCACATGCTGTGGGACGCCGTGCGCCGTGCGGGGCAGACCCCCATCGACATCTGGATGTTCTTCGTGGTGTCGGCGGCCGGCCAGGAGGACCTGGAGGCGGCCTGCGCGGAACTGGAGCGGGCGTGGCGGGATCGCGCCACCCTGGTCATGCTCGATCACGAACAGCTCCAGGCGTTTCAGGAGACGTGGTTCGGGGCCCCCCCGTCCACCTTCTTGGGGCGGGCGGAGCGGATCACACGCCCGGGTCGGGGCATGCTGGCCACCGCCACGGCGGCCACGGCCCTCTGGACGGGATCCGCAGGGGGAGCGTGTTCCGACGGCATAGGCATCGCGATGGGCAACCGTGCCCAGGACGGGCGGTTCACATTTTTGGACATGGGTGGCCGGGTGAAGAACAAGAACATGGTGGCGGCCGGGGCGACGGGCGAGGGAAAGTCCGTGCTGCTGCACAGCATGGTCTCCGGTGCCCTGATCGAGGGGGACGTGGCCGTCACTTTCGATGTGGACGGGGAATACTTGCCGCATGCCCGGCGCGTGGGCGCCCGGGTGGTGGACATGACGATGAACAGCGGCAACTACTTCGAACCACTGGCATGCCCCGAACCCCTGCAGCCGCCCCACGGTGCCAGCCGGGAGCAGGTGGAGGAGATCCACGCCTGGAACGGCTCCCGAATGCGGCGCATATTCGCCAAGATCGGCGCCATGGTGGAGGTCATGGCGGGATCCGTGGACGTGCACCCGGGAGAGACGAACGCGGCAATCCGCGCCGCGTTTCAGATCTTCGAGGACGCGGGGATCGACCGGGAGGACCCCAAGGCGTGGGACCGGGTGCCCGCCCGTGCATGGCCGGGCGTCCGCCAGTGGTACGAGACATTGGCCCGGTGGGCGGAGGCCGACCCGAGGGGCATGGCCGCCAGGTTGGCGGGGGAGAACGGCCGCATCTGGCGGTTCTTCGAGGGTGACATGGCGGGGCTGTTTGGCACACGGCTGGAGGAGCGCCAAATGATCCAGGCCGACTGGACGGTGTTCCACGTGGCCTCCCTGGCGGACTCGAACGACGACCAGACCGCCGGCGCGGTCAAGACCCTGCTCCTCGGGGACGCCCTCATGAACCAGCTCATCCGCGTGCGGATGGAGCAGCGCCGCTATGCCCTGGTGGAGTGGGACGAGGGCCAGCGGCAGCTGTCCTCCTCCCGCATGGCGCATCTGATCGCCACGTGGGCCACCACCATTCGAAAATGGAACGGGGCCGCAATCGTGGCCACCAACGTCCCCCAGGTGTTGTGGGAGACGCAATACGGGGGTTGGTTGTGGGACAACACCGATTTGAAGGTGCTGTTCTGGCTGGAGGATTCGAGCTTCCGGGCGATCCAGGAACATGGCGACGTGCCGGACGAGGTGATCGCCAGGCTGCGCAGCTCCAAGGGAACCAACCAGTTCGCCCTGCGGTACAAGGGTGGGTGGGACTACCTGAAGCTGCACCTGCCGCCCGAGGAGATGGCGCTGTACGAAACGCGCAAAAAACAGGGCCAGGATTAGTCCTGGCCTTGGATCAGCGGGCAACCGCTCGGATCTACCGATCTCTCGTGAGCTTAGGTCTCCCCCTGCGCCTGGACTCCCGAGGCAGCCGCTCGGCTTCAGGGTAGGATAACCGGGTCAGCTCCCCATGCGGCAGGCCGAGCACCTCTTCCATGGCCCACAGGTGGCCCAGCGTGGGCTGACAGACATCCATCTCAATGCTGCTGATGGTCGTCCGGGCCGTATGCATCTTATCCGCAAGATGTTGTTGGGAGAGCCCGTGGTCCTCCCGCAGCTTGCGCAAGGCGCGGCCGATGTACCTGTTCATGGGTATCCCTCCAGGCAAAAGGGCAACGGATCGCCATCGTCATGCCCCCTCCAAGTGTAGCAGGAAAACCTAGCGCGGTAAATAGACGAGAAATCGTCTAAGGAGAAGATCAGAGGAGCTGGGACGAGGCTGGGGAGCAAGAGGGAGCGAAAACCAAGGGAAATGGGCCTTGAAATAAGCCGAAATATCGTCTATACTTAGGGCAAGGGAAGAGGCCAAGGGCGGGTTGCTCGGATCAACTAAAGGGGGGTAAAGAGTCATGGCGGTGCTGGAGCAGGAGCCGGAGGCCCGGATGACCACCCGGGAGGAACTGCAGGCAATCCGAGGCGTGATGGACTACATTTCGTGGAGCCTGGAAGACGTGCACGACTGGTGCGACTGCGCCATAGGGGATCACTGGACGCGGCTTGAGGACCTGGAGGCCAGCGAGGCGGAGACGGTGCTGACGATGCTGTATCGGGTCGAAGCCCAGTTGGAAGGAGGTTCAGATTGATGGCCGTGGTAATCGGCAGACTCGCGGCGGACCCCGAGTTGTGGTACACGGGTGCCGGCACCCCACTGGGAAAGTTCTCCCTAGTAACGACGGGCAAGGGCGGCGGGGAGCGTATCCGGATCTGTTCAACCGGGCTCCTTGCTGAAAAGTGCGCTGAGCACCTCGCCAAGGGTTTCGTGGTGGAGGTCCGCGGATCAATCGAGACGCGCAACGGCAAACGGTGCCTCGTTGCTGACGAGATTCGCGGCCAGGGAATTGGAGGTCTGTGAACGATGCAATACCCAACGTCCCGCTTTGAAAACTACGGCACCGCGCTAAATGAGGTGCGCCGCATCCAAGCCCGCATAGATGCGGAGGTAAAGCCGTTGTTGGAGGAACAGTTGGATTTGGCCGGGTTTGAGGCCCCCCTGGCGCCCGCATCCGGGCATACCGTCGCGGAACTGGTGGAGGCGCGCATGAAACTGTGGCGGGCTTCCTACGAGTATTGGACCGCCCTCGGGGCCGGCGGATGCGCTGAAAGGGCGCTGCGGGAATGGAGGCTATTCAAAGACCGCCACAACGCTTCGTCAACCATCCCCATTTAAAGAGGTTATAGCGAGGAGGAGTAAGAGAAATGCCCAGTTACATGGTGCGCATGACGACGGCAGGAGTGCCCGGGAGAGTGTTCTGCCATACCCACGTGGAGGCAGCGGATTTGCGGGCCGCCCGCATGGCGGCGTTCGACCTGGCCCTGGAATGGGCCGGCACCCTGGGGGCGTCCCAGTCCATCATGGTGCACGTGGAGCTCCGGGAGGCGGGCGGCGGGCGCCCGGACTGGATGGACGTCCAGGCCGACCCCAAGGAGCCGCCCTGCCCGATGGACGCCGTGGTGGGGCACGAGTGGCGTGAAATCCGCTCCACCTGCGCCGATGGATACCGCGTCATCATGCAGGAGTGCGCCTCCTGCGGCCTCTGTAAAATTCGTGCCTGGATCGAGGACGAGCACGGCGGCGAGCTCGCCGACTCCATCGGCTATGCGGGAATGGGCGGCTGCCGGTCGGAGGAGGAGGATGACGGACCGCTGGGGATGGCCAGCGGCGGGCGGCTCCCGCTCATGCGTGCCATCGATGATCCGATGGACGGGGTGCGCTCCGGGATTGCCCGGGCGCTGCGGGCGTTGGGGGGCGGCGCTCCGGATGTGGCCGCCGCCCTGCGCGGGGTGCGCCAAGCCGCCGATGCCCTGGGCATCGTGGGAGACGAGTCATGATGCCGAAGGAGCGGGACAGGGGCGCCGGACTTACGGACGCCACGGAGCTCTTGCGGCGGACCCTGTCGGCGGAGTACCACTTCCGCGGTTCCGTCGGGGAATTCCGGGAGTGGCTGCGGCGGCAAGACACCCTGTACCTCACCTTAAATGGAGGGGAGGCCATGGAATGTTGGGCAGAACGCACTTCCTGACGGGGCTGGTGGCCGCGGAGGCGCTGATCCTCCGCGCCCCCCAGCTGCCCCCGACCGTCCTGCTGCCGGCGTGCGCCGGCCTGGCGGTGGGAACCCTGCTGCCGGATTTGGATAAGCAGGGCTCCTACGCCGCGAGGACCGGAATCACGGAGGCCGTGGCCGCCGAAGGGCTGGCGAAATTGGGGCACCGGGGACCGACCCACAGCATCGCCGCGGCGGGGCTGGCCGCCACCGGGTTGTACCTGGGGGGACGGCTGTTCGATGCCATACTGGCCATGCCGGTGTACCGATACCTCGTGGGCCACGGCGCACCGGCGGCCACCGCCCTGTTGGTGGGAAACGGGATCGGGTATGCGGTCCTGTTCGCCGTGGTGGGGGCGCTTCTCGCGCAGGGGCTGAAGGCCGTGGGGGTGTCGCCCAACCGGACGCTGGGGGCGCTTCGGCTAGGTCGGAGCCTGCGACTGCGGATCCGGCTGCGCCCCGCCAGCATCGGCGGCGGATTCCTGGCCGGCCTCCTGTACGGGGGGGCGGGAGCCGCGCTGCTTCCCCTGGCCCTGGGGATAGGCGGGGGGATGATCCTCCATGACCTGGCCGACGGGCTCAACCGGGAGGGGGCGGCCTACTTCTGGCCGATTACAAGACGGCACTTCCGCATCCTGCCCCTGTTCACGACGGGGACGGGGTGGGAATATCTGTTTGACCTGGGCGTCGTCATGCTGGGGGTACTGCTGGTGCTGGTGGGGGCTGCCGCATGAACATCTACCGCCCCGATTACGATCTCCACAAGCTGCTCCGCCTGCCGCCGCACTGCTCACAGGAGGAAGCGAAGGCCGCCGTCAGGCGCGCCCTGCGGTTGACCCATCCCGACCAGGGCGGCAGCCGGGAGATCTTCCAGATCGTCCAATGGGCGCATGGGATCATCGAAAATCCGGTCTACTGGCAGTTATACAACAGGGAGCGCCAGGCCTATTGGCGCCCCCTGCTTCGGCGTGCGCTGAAAAGGCCGGAGGCCCCTGACATCTGGCCCCGTGGTACGGAGCCGCAACAGGAGGGGGACTGCGTGGCCGCCCCGTTGCCCATGCGGATCCCCCGTGCCCCCCGTGCGCCCGAAGGCGGTGCCGGGCCTTCGTCTGCCGTGCCGGCCGTCGCCGACGTCTCGCCCGAAGCGAAGCAACGGGTGCGGAACATGCCCCATGGCTGGTGGCACCTCTTGAAGCGCAGGCTGGCCCTGCTGCTCGGGTTGGCCAAAGAGGCTGAGCCCGAGTGGCTTGCCCGGTTGGAAAGATGGTCCCAAGAATTTGTTCGCGCCCAGGAGGCGGCGGCGCGGCGGAAGGTGGCCACAAGGGCGGCCAAGCGGTGGATCAAGCAACTCACCCGGGAGGGCACGGCCTACATGGACCGTTCCGGCGGGCAAGTGCGCAAGACCTTCACGCGAAACACCCCCAACGGCGGCACGGCCCAAACCACGGTCACCATCATGGCCGGACTCAAGTGGCGCACCCAGGAGCCCCAGGGGGGCGTGCTGTTCGAGACCTGGCTGGTCCCGGACACGCCGCGGGAGGATGAGGCGCAGTACCGGGGCGACTCCCACAACATCCACCGGCTCTGGCGGCAGCTGATCAACGATGCCGGCATGCTCAAGTCCCTGGCCCCACCCCCGGCCCTCCCGGAAGGCATGGTATTCGAGCTTGCCGTCAACGCGGATTTCCTGGTGGTCAGGGTTCGCGACACCATCCCCGAGGTGGCACCCGTCGTCAACGAGGAACCAGAAGCCGTACCCTACCCGGAGCCGGAGGCGCTGCGCCCGGACGGCCCGCCATTGTCGCTGCTTGCGGCCCCCAAGCGTGGCCGAGGCAGACGGGCGGAGGGGGAGCGCCTGGCCCGCGTTTTGGCGGACGCCATTCAATCCTTCGGGGTTGAGGGGGTCAGGGTATCCGTGGCCGGGGTGGGGCCTACCGTTGTGCGCCTGCGCCTGCAGTACCCGCGGGGTGTCCCGGCGTCCCGCGTGGTATCCATGGCGGGCAATTTGATGGTGGCCTCCGGCGGGGCGTTGACCGGCTTGCGGTTTGAGCAAAAGGGGCTTCTCGCTGAGGTGGTTCGGCCGCACCGGGAGGTGGTGGCGCTACGCTCCTTGTTGGCCGCCTTGCCGGGGGTCCAGGGGGATCTGCTGATTCCTATGGGGGCGGATGCCTCCGGGCAGCCTACGGTGGCGGACTTGGCCGTGGCGCCGCACCTCTTGGTAGCAGGCACGACCGGCAGCGGCAAGTCAGTCTTCTCGGGTGGGTACATCGTGGGGCTGATCTGCCGTTACACCCCCCGAGAGTTACGTATGGTGGTTGTTGATCCCAAGCGGGTGGACCTGGCCCCGTTCCTGGCAGGCCTACCGCACCTGGCCATGCCGCCCGCCGTGGAACCAGCCGCTGCCCTGGAGGCCGTACAGAAGGTGGCCCGGGAGATGGATCGGCGCTACACCGCCCTGGCGGCGGCTCAGAACCAGAACATTGGCAGCTATAACACTTCACACCTGGGGCAGGAGTGGCCCCGGATCGTGCTGCACGTGGACGAGCTCTACGACCTACGGTTGTCCACCCAGCAATACCTGGGGAAAGAAGCCCTGGCGGAGTTGGACAATACGCTTACCCGGATAGCACAGCTTGGCCGGGCAGCGGGGATACATCTTGTGGCGGCCACCCAGAAGCCAACCGTGGACGCCGTGCCAACGCTACTCAGAGGGAACCTGCCCAGTCGCATGGCCTTCGCGGTTGGGACGCAGGCAGAAAGCAGCGTGGCCTTGGACGAACCCGGCGCGGAGCTTCTGGCGGGCAAGGGGGACGGCCTTTGGAAGCCCATCGGCGCCCAGGAGCCTGTCCGAGTTCAGTCAGGTTGGGTGACGGAGGACGAGATCCGGGCCGTGGTCCAATGGTGCATCGCCCATGACCCGAACCCCGGCCCGATCTTTGGTATCGAGGAACCGCGAGATCCGCGTGGCGCCCCCCCGGATCCCTGGGGGGCCGGGAGGACCAACAACCCAGGGGCTTTCCCTGACGACGACTGGGAGGTGTAGAGGTTGAAGATTGCCGTGCTGGCCCCGGAAGATCGGCTCCCCCCGCTGGAACGCGGGCTTGCGGCCAACGGCTATGAGGTGGTGACGCCCAATAGCCCGTCCGTGCCGGACCTGGTGGCCCTGGTGTTCCGGGAAAAGCCCGCCGCCGTGGTGGTGGCCGCGGGCATTGAGAAGGCGGCCTACGCGCCGCTGGCCCAGGTGTACGCGGAGGGCTGCGGACTGGTGGCCCTGGCCTACCCCACCCCGGACGCCGGAACGCTGGCCACCGTGGCGGGGGCCCTGGGCGGGGCAGTGGTGTACCCGCGGCCCAATGATGAGGGGAAATTGACCATCCCCGGGGAGGAGATCCGCACGGCGATAGAAGCCGTCACCACGCCCCGACCGGCGTGGCTGGAGGAGGCGCAGACGGATCCCCTCTTCGCCACCGCCATCAACGCCGTGCTGGAGCACGGGGGAATGTACTCCTCCCGACTGCTGCAGCAGTGGCTGCACATATCCCGGCCCCAGGCTGTTTCTTTGGCGAGCCGCATTAGGGCATTGCCCGGAGCGTCGCCCCCCACCACAACCGCCCCCGGGATGCTGGTCCTGCCCCAAGTGTCATACGCCCAGAAAGGAGCCCAGGCACTGCTTCGGGGGGCGCTCGCGGCGGCCAAATTGCCAATTCGCAAGCCGCGCCGCCCGCATACCCGGCGGAAGCACGCCGCAAAAGGGGGGGCGGTCGGTGATCAGGCGGTATTAGAACCACCTTAGAACCGCTAAGGAAACTCGGATTAGAACCGCCTTAGAACCACGTCTAGAACCACCTTGGAACCGGCTGTTTCCAATTCCATGTTAACCATTAAAAGGAGATGGGCAGGATGATCGCAACCGGCAACGAGCCTGTGGGGGCGAAACTGATCCCGGTAGGCATCGATCTGGGTTACGGCTACGTGAAGGCGGTGGGTCCCGGAGGCGAGGTCGTGTTCCCCGCGTTGACCACCCGGCTCATGCGCTCCTCGGGGCTGGCCAGCATCCTCACCGGCGACGGAGAGACCCCCAACGGTAGACTGCGGGATGGCTTCCGGGTGACGATGGCTGGCCCGAGCGCTCGGGGGCGCTACGCCGTAGGCAGCCTCGCCCGGTTGGAGGGGGGCGGGGGCACGGGAGTGCCCCTCGACCAGGACCGCTGGCGGCATGAGGGCGCCCGGGTACTGTTGGCGGTGGCAGCCGCCCTGGCTTCCGGCGGCACCAGCGCCTCCTTGGCGGTGGCCACCGGGGATCCCCCGGGGCATTTCAATCAGAAGTCCAGGGCGGCGGCGGAGGAGTTGCTCCGGGGCTTCCAGGCGGACGTGGAGTTCGAGGACGGCCCCTTCCCGGGGGTGGTGTCCGTCCGGATCGCTGCCGCCCGGGTGTTCCCACAAGCGGCTGGGGGCATCTTCCATGCGCTCAGCATACCGGGCAATGTGCTGGGAGAGGGAGCCACGGAGGCGGGAGTGGTGGACATCGGCTACGGCACCACCGACTACATGATTCTGGACCTGAGAACCCGCAACATAGCCGAGGGCATGTCCGGCAGCCTGGAGGTGGGCACCCACAGGATAGCGGCACTGGTGGCCGAGGCGTATCACGCCGCCACCGGGGGGGAACTGCCCCTGGAGCTGGCCGAGGGCGTGGTGGCCTCCGGCAACACCCAGGCGTGGTGGCGGGGGAGGTCCGTGGACCTGTCCAAAGCCCTGGCGGAGGCATGCCAGGAGGTGGCCACGACGGTGTACGAGGGACTGCGGACCAAGTGGCGGGACCGCCTGGACATCCTGCAGCCGATTCTGGTCATGGGGGGTGGCGGTACGCTGCTGGGGAACCTCCTCACGGAGCGGCTGGGCCGGCCGGTGACGGTGCTGCCGATGTCCCAGATGGCCAACGCCAAGGGGTTTGCCGTGGTGGCTACGCAGCTTGCGCGGTGATGGCGGGGGGCTGGGGGCCTCCCCCCAACCTGTTCGGGCCTCGGTGGTGGACGCGGACAAAAGCTGATGGCGCAAGGCTTCGTTGGCATTTTTGGCGGCTCGGAGTCCACCGATGCAAACGCTCCGAGGCGTTGGGGGCGAGCCGGTGGACTCCTAAGCTTTGAAAATGCCCTGGAACCCGCATGAATACTGGCCCCGAGCGGGTCCACCACTTTAAACGAACCCGGTGGACTCGGAGGACCTGAAAATAGGCACAAAACCACGTGGGGCAAGGCTTCCCATGAGTCCACCGCGAGGAGGTCGAGACACCGGTGCGCTACATCCGGGTGAAGGTCACGGACCCCGAGCTGGAGGAGGCACTGGAACGGTTGCCCCGGGGGGCCACGGGGGAGTTCGTCCGCCGGGCGCTTCGGGCCTACCTGCTGCCGGGGGGACAAGCCGAGGTGCTGGAACGGCTGGAGGTCCTGCGGGGGGAGCTGCGGGGCCTTGCCAGTCGGATAGAGGACATGGGAACGATGGGAACAGGCCATCCGGCAGCCGCTGGGCCGAAGCCTGGCCCCGAAGTGGGCGGGAACCAAGATGACTCTTTGCCACGCGCAGCCAAAGAGTTCCTGGCCAACCTGATGCGCTAAGGCAGGAGATCAAAATGCCCCCCCCGAATAGAAACCCAAGGAGGTGACCAACATGAGCCGTGATTTGGCCAAGGTACTGGAGCGGGCGGACAAGTTGCGGAATACGCCGCATGCGGCGGAAGCGGCTCGGCAGGTGCGCATTGCCGTGCGTGCCGCCCACGAGTTCCCGCGGAAGAATAAGACCGTGGACAACGCCGACCGTCGGTTGCGGAAGATGCTTTCTTCGCTCAAAAAGTAGCCAAATAATGTTGGAGTCAAAACAATGCCCCGCCTGCGGGCGGACGTTCGCGCCCCGGGTGGCGTGGGCGGTCTATTGTTCTCGGACTTGCCAAAAGCGTATGCATCGCCGGCGGCTGGTGGCCAGGCGCAAGGCCGCCGGGTTGTGCCCGCAATGCGGGGGCGAGTTGACCGCCGTCCCTCGGGTCGGCGGCTACAAGGGCAACGGTTCCACGATCACCTACTGCGCCAAGTGCCGCGCTTACTTCGCGGCGCGGTGGCGGGGCGCTGGCTGATGGCGGAAAACGGCAAGGCGGAGCCGGTGGACGCGGTGGAATGGCTTCGCCGCCAGGAGCCGGGGACCATGCTCCACATGCGCATCCGTCTGGCCCGCGAGCGGGAAACGGCCCTCGCCCTGCGCGAGGAGCCGGAGTGGATCGACGCGCTGTTTGGAGATGTCCGCGTGGAGGCCAGGGCGGGCGCGATGCGTATTGGCCAGGTGTTGGTGGGCGTCCTCATGGTGCGCTGGCACCATCCCACAAGGCCGTGCCTTGCCGAGACCTGGCTGAACGCGCATGAAGGACGGCAGTGGGGCGGGCGGCGGGTGTTCGAGGATCTGGCCCGGCAGGAGACGGTGCCGGTGCTGTACGTGGACGGTGGGGGGGTGCGCCGCGCCGCCAGGATGGGCAACCCGCTGCGGGAAGGGATGCGCGCGCTTCTGGCGCGGTGCCGGGAGCTGCCGCCCTGGAGCATGGCGCAGTTCGACGCCGCCAGGGAGGCGGTGTGCGAACGGACGGGCGACGACATGGAGAGGCTGTGGCGGCTCCTGGGCGAGGAGGAAGGCGCGGCGATGGATCGTGCGCTGGCGGATGGACGCGGGGCGGCGGACCCGGAGGATCTGACGGCCAGGCTGTCGGGGATCTGTCCCGCGTGCGGCACGCCGGCCGAAACGCGGGTGTCTCCCCTGGACGTGGATCTGCGCTCGGGCATTCCGGTCGAGGCGGCCTGCCCGCGGTGCGGTGCGCCGGTGCGGTTCACGCGGATGGAGGCCGTGGCGCCGGACGGGACGGTGACGAACTCCACCCGGATCGGGGTGTCGGACGCGCCGCCCCGGGTGGTGTTCGCCGAACGCGCCGGCGGTCTCCTGGCGGTGGCGCACCTGCCGGAAGAGGCGCCCAGCCGAATGCTGACGGTGGAGGATATCCTGCGGAACGTGCTGCGCCGGACGGGCGGCGGGCTCTTCGCGCCGGATCTTTCCGGGAGCGCCGCGCCGGGGGAGATGGCTCGCAGGATGCTGGCCGCCCTGAGATCGGATCGGGCCACGGCATGCGATCCCGAGCGTCCTGACGTAGCCTCGCCGGGCTCCGGCGTGGGAATGACCGCCGACGCATGGGAGTGGGCGCTGGCGGGGTTTGCGGGCATGATCCCGCGCTGGTCGTCGGAGTCCCTGGCGCGCCTGGGGGTGCTGGACGCGTGGGAGCTGCGCCACGGCCGGGAGGAGGCCGAGCCGCAGCCCCGGCGGTTCGCCGACGATCCCCGGCGGTGGGCCGAGGCGTGGGGCGACGCGGTGCCGAGGAGCATGGACGCGGCGGCCCGCAGCCTGGCGGAGCACCTGCGCGCGGATCGGCTGGGCCTGCGGGTGCTGCGCCGGGCGGCGCGCATGGCGGCGGGCCTGTACTTCGACGGGAAGAGCGAGTCCGACCGGGAGGCGGGCTACGTTTTGGCGGCGCTGGTGGGAACGGTCTGCCTACTGCTCCTGCCGGAGGGCAGCCGGGGGGTGGTGGGTCTGCCTACCTCCGACCGGGAAGTCGTGCCCGTGGCCTGCGAAGGGGCGCACGGCGCGTGGGCGTACCAGCGGGATCTGGTGCTGGCGGCGCCGTGGGTTCCCGCCAGGTGGGGCGCGGCCCTGGAGGCGGCCGGTCATACCTGCCTTCCGGCGGGCGTGGGCGGCGAGTCCGCAGCCGTCCTGCCGCTGGACCCGGAGGAGTTCGCCCGCCGGGCGCAGGCGCAGGGCGCCTACCCCCTGGAGCATCCGGTGGACATCCATGCGGGGGAGGTGACGGTGCGGCTGGTGCCTGGAACGGAGCCGAACTCGTGCGTCTGCCAGGTGCGCGAGAGGGACACGGTGCACCTGGCGGTCTGGGACGGACGACGGTGGCTTCTGGGGGATGAGTGGAGCCGCCGGGCGGCAGCGGCTGCGCTGTACGACTACCGGGTGCCCGAGGTGCGGGATCGGGCCATGCGGCGGGTTTCCGCCAGCGGGCGCGGCGTGTCCGGCATGCCGGCGCGGACGGCGGGTGCGCCGAAAGCGCCTCTGGCGATACCGCGCTGGCGGTACGCGGCGGCGCCCCGTGCCGATGGCGGGAGTCGGGGCGGGACGCACGCCTCCCCCCGGGCGCACCAGGTGGGAGCGTTCGTGCGGCGGCTGCCGACGGGTTGGCGGGCTTCCGAGGCCGCCAGGAGGGACGCGGCGGCGTTCGGGCTGCAGGTGCCGGAGGGGGCGACGTTCGTCAGGCCTCACTGGCGGGGACTGCATGGGTTGCCCCCGGAGGAGGCGGCGCGGGAGTTCTACAGCCGCGGCGCGTTGCGGCGGCTGTTGGGGCGGTGAAGGCTGGATATTGATGCGGCGTCGAACGCCTTTGACAGCAAAACTGACAGCAATGGCGGCGGGCAATGGCGGACTGCCAGCATCCGCCCAGCCGAGAAACCCTTGCAAACAGGTGCTTCGGCGGCACCGGTGGACGAGCACGGATGGCCAAAAGTTGCCTTACAAGCGAGAGGTGGCAGGTTCGACACCTGCTTCGCCCACCAAGGAAAGCTTAGAGCCGCGGGCATCGGCGGCTCTTCCCATATGCCGGGCGCGCCCCCCGGGCGGCCTTGACATTTGAGGTGGCGTACGCTATCCTTTCAACTGCGGCGTGCGGAGGCGTGGTGTAGCTGGTCTAACATATGTGCCTGTCACGCACAAGATCGCGGGTTCGAATCCCGTCGCCTCCGCCATCCGAGAAGAAGGGCAAAAGGTTTGCCGCGGTAGCTCAGTCGGTAGAGCAGAGGACTGAAAATCCTCGTGTCGGCAGTTCGATTCTGCCCTGCGGCACCAGCATCGCGGAAGTAGCTCAGGGGTAGAGCATCGCCTTGCCAAGGCGAGGGTCGCGGGTTCAAATCCCGTCTTCCGCTCCATTTGTTGATTGGGCGACGTAGCCAAGCGGTAAGGCAGAGGACTGCAAATCCTTTATCCCCGGTTCAAATCCGGGCGTCGCCTCCAGCATGGGTGGTTAGCTCAGGTGGTTAGAGCGCATGCTTGACATGCATGAGGTCAGAGGTTCAAGTCCTCTACCGCCCACCATCAAGGAAGCATAGAGCCGCAAGGGTTTGCGGCTTTTTTGTTCCACGCCGGAGGGTATTTTTATTTTAGTGTGAACTTGATGTAACCAAGGGCCAAGATAGCGCCACGTCCATCCTAAAAGCCCCCTCGGATGCCCGTGGAGCCTGGGAAACAGCGGGTTTCCGAAGTGGCCGGGGCGCGTGAACGAGAGTGACATGCATGAGGACAGAGGTTCCAGTCCTCTACCGCCCACCACGGAGAAAGTTCAGGACTGAGCGGTTTAGAGGGATCCATCCAGGGGATGTCCGGAGGGGCTCGGCTCTTGCGAGGGCCCCTTGACCGCGCCCGCCTTTGTGCTAGTATGCTGGTGGCGGCTATTAAGGAGGGGGCGAGTTTGGACAAGGGCTCCGGGCGCATCTTCCTTTTGGTTGGACCCAGCGGAGCGGGCAAGAACACCCTGATCGAAGCGGTGCTGCGCCAGGAGGATGGCCTGCGGTTCATCCCCTCGGTGACCACCCGGAGCAAAAGGCCCAACGAGGTGGAAGGCCGCTCCTACTTCTTCACCACCGAGGAAGATTTCCTGCGCCGCCTGCAGCGGGGCGGGCTGTTGGAGCACCAGTGGGTGCACGGACACCTGTACGGCACTTCCCAGGAGCACCTGTTTGCTCCCCTGGCCGAGGGTGCCTGTGCCATCACCGACATCGACATCCTGGGGGCCTTCAAGGTCAAGGCGCTCTACCCCGATCTGGTGACCGTGGTGTTCATCCTGGTGCCCTCCCTGGGCCTTTTGGAGCAACGCATCTTGGAGCGCGGCGCCGTGTCGGCGGCGGAGTTGTCCTTGCGCATGGCCCGGGTGCTGATGGAGCTGTCCCTGTCCTATGCCTGCGACGCCTTCGTGGTGAACGAGGAGGTGAACGCCGCCGCGGCAGCGCTACGGAGAGTGATCAATGCGGCCAGGAACGATCCCTCGCCTCCCGCCCAAGTGCTGCAGGCGGAGATACCCTCGCTGAGTAAGCGGTTTCGGGTGGCCTTGGCCCGCGGGGAGCAGGCTCCCATGGCTTTGGAGCGGGGGCTCAGGGCCGCTTGGTGGGAGGATCACCCCGGCGCCACCTGGTTCGATCTGCCCCCCTACACGGTCGGATCGCGGCCGGATGGAAACTGGCAGGTGCGGTTGACTGGCGAGGAGCCCCCTTGGTAGGGCCCACGTTTTCTGGTTCGGCGGGAATGCTCCCGCCGATTTTTTTGTGCTCCGGCGGCACCGAGCGACAGCCTATGTCTGAGGACGGGCGGTATAATCCCCAGGGCGCGGGAATAAGGTGGGAAAAGCCGAGGAGGGACGGCGGCATGGTATGGCACGTTGACCTGTACTTCCTGGCCAATTGCGGCATGGACTATGTCCTATTGTGGGCAACCGCCGGGCTGACCGGGCGTCGCAGGCCCTGGTGGCGGTTGGGACTGGGCGCCGCCGCAGGAGGGAGCTACGCCCTGCTCGTCTTTTTACCCGGGACAGGTGCGTTGCTGGGAGTGGCGGGACGCGTCGCGGCATCGATCGGCATGCTACTCGTAGCATTCTACCCGCTGCCCCGGGCGGCGCTTTGGCGATTGGCGGCCTCGTTCTACGGGGTGAGCTTCGCGGTGGCCGGCGCGATGCTGGGGGTGGCCGCCCTGGCAGGCCGGCTGCGGCTGCCGCTGCCTTGGTACCTTACGGCAGCTGGGCTGGCGGTGGCGGTCTTGGGCTGTAGCTTCTTGGCCCGACGGTTGGAGCGGCGGGACCGCATAGCGGGGCTGGTGAGCGTGGAGGTGGTCTTGGAAGGAAAGTGCGTGCGGCTGCGCGGTTTGGTGGACACGGCCCACCGCCTGGTGGATCCCCTAAGCCGCCGCCCGGTGGTGGTGGCGGAACTCCCCGCCTTGGTGTCGCTATTCCCGCCAGCCATGGCCCGCTTCCTCCGGCGGGGAGACGAGAGTGCGCCGCCTCCCGGGGACGCCTGGACTGTCCGCTTGCGGGTCATCCCCTTCGCATCCCTGGGTCAGCCCCGGGGCATGCTCCTGGCCTTTCGTCCCGATGCGCTACGCTGCGGCGGGGTGGAGCAGGAGGCCTTGGTGGCGGTGTCCCCGGTTCGGCTGTCGCCTGAGGGGCGATACCAGGCCTTGCTGCCGACTTGCCTGGCGGGGGAGTTGCCGGCGGCATGAGAGAGGAGGAGCGCAAGGTGCACGGGGGCCCGCTGCAGTTTCGTTGGCGCTGGCGCCTTTTCCTGGCCCGGGTGCTGGATCGGCTGGGGATCGCGCCGGTGGGCGAGATCCACTACGTGGGGGGCAGCGAGGCCCTGCCGCCACCCCTCACCAGCGACGAGGAGCTGTTCCTGATTGGACGGCTGTCCCACGGCGACGGTGCGGTACGCAGCGCTCTGATCGAGCACAATTTGCGTCTGGTGGTCTACATAGCGCGCAAGTTCGAGAACACGGGGGTGGGCATCGAGGACCTGGTTTCCATCGGCACCATCGGCCTGATCAAGGCGGTGAACACCTTCGACCCAGGCAAGCGGATCAAGCTGGCCACCTACGCCTCCAAGTGCATCGAGAACGAGATCCTGATGCACCTGCGCCGCTCCAGCCGCTTGCGTTCCGAGGTCTCCTTCGATGAGCCGCTCAACATCGACTGGGACGGCAACGTGCTGCTTTTATCGGACGTGTTGGGCACCGAACCGGATGTTGCCTATCGAGAGCTGGAGGAGGAGGCGGACCGGGCCTTGCTGCGCACGGCCATGGCCAGGCTGTCGGACAGGGAACAGCGCATCGTGGAACTGCGCTTCGGCCTGGTGGACGGTGTGGAGCGGACGCAAAAGGAAGTGGCCGACGTCTTGGGTATTTCCCAGTCCTACATCTCCCGCTTGGAGAAGCGGATCATCAAACGGCTGCATCGGGAGATCAAGCGCCTGGAGTAGTAGGCAAGGGACCCGGACCCGTTTCTATTTTTTTCCGAATAGGGTATATCCAACCCGGATACCGGAGATAATGAGGGTACCGGGGAGGGGAACGTCTTGCTGGTGAACAAGGTGGAGATCTGCGGCGTAAATACGGCCAAGCTGCCGGTGTTGTCCAACGGCACCATGCGGGAATTGTTCCAGCGCATGCACGAGGGAGAATCCCAGGCCAGGGAGGAACTGGTCCAGGGGAACCTGCGCCTGGTGCTCAGCGTGATCCAGCGCTTCAACAACCGGGGGGAACCGGCGGACGACCTGTTCCAGGTGGGCTGCATCGGCCTGATGAAGGCCATCGATAACTTCGACCTCGCTCAGAACGTCAAGTTCTCCACCTATGCGGTGCCCATGATCATCGGGGAGATTCGCCGCTACCTGCGAGACAACAACGCCATCCGCGTCAGTCGTTCGCTGCGCGACCTGGCCTATCGGGCCTTGCAGGTGCGGGATGCCATGGTGACCAGGTTGTCCCGAGAGCCGTCCATGACGGAGGTAGCCACGGAGTTGGGGGTGGCCGAGGACGAGGTGGTGTACGCCCTGGACGCCATCCAGGATCCGGTGTCCCTCTTCGAGCCCATCTATCACGACGGCGGGGATCCCATCTACGTCATGGACCAGATCAGCGACGAGCGCCAGCAGGATGCCGCCTGGCTAGAAGGGCTGACCGTGCGGGAGGCCATGAACCGGCTGGGGAAAAGGGAGCGGCTGATCCTCTCCATGCGCTTTTTCGAGGGCAAGACCCAGATGGAGGTGGCCGAGGAGATCGGCATCTCCCAAGCCCAGGTTTCCCGCCTGGAAAAAGCCGCCCTCCAACACATGCGCAAATATGTGTAGGCCAGCGCTGATCCTGCTGCTCGCGGCGCTGGCAGGATGGATTTGGCCCGTGGGGGCGCCCGCCGTGGGCGTCCAGGTGGCCAGGCCGCATTCGGGCCGGTTGATCCGCTTCCACGTGGTGGCCAACAGCGACGCGCCTCGAGATCAGGCGGTGAAGCTGGCGGTGCGCGACGCGCTCCTGGCCCAGTTGCAGCCGCTCTTGCGGCGGGCGGCCAGCAGGGGACAGGCCTGGCACCTCCTGGAGGAAGACCGGGCTGGGCTGCGGCGGACCGCCGACACGGTGCTGACCTCCTATCGGGTCGGCTACCGGGCGGGCGTGGTCCTCGGGACGGCCAGGTTTCCGGCCAAGGCATACGGTGGGCTGCTGTTGCCGGCCGGCCGCTACCCTTCCTTGCGGGTGGTGCTGGGGCGTGGTCGGGGCCACAACTGGTGGTGTGTGCTGTTCCCGCCCCTTTGCTTGGTCAACGCCAGCAGCGCCGTGGGGCACAGCGAACCCCTGCCGTCCAAACCGGGGCGGACGGCCCCGACCATACCCCGTCTTTTGAGCCGGATATGGCACGGCATCGACCGGGAGTTGCACAGGCTGTTTCCGCATTGATCCGATGCCACCGGTTCGAAGCTGTCCGCCGGCGGCATATACATCGGTCGAAGCGGAGGTTGGGGGGCGGTGGATCATGCTCAAGACGTCTGATCTGCGGCTGAAGGATGTGGTGGACCTGCGGGACGGCAGGCGCCTAGGGTTGATCAACGACCTGGAGGTGGACTTGGAGTCGGGCCGGGTGCGGGCGGTGGTGGTGCCAGGGTCCGCCCGCCTGCTGGGTCTTTTCGGACGGGACAACGACTACGTGATCCCCTGGGAGCACATCAAGGTGTTTGGCGTGGACTGCATCCTGGTAGAACTCACCTCCTGAGGCCGGCAGGGAGAAAGACGCCCGGAGTCGAAATTACTGCCGAGGTGGATGCGCGTGGGCGGTTTCCGCTGGGGACAAGCCGGCGGCCTGCCCCTCCTGCGGGTGACGGCCATGGAATCTGCAGGGAGGGTGCTGGCCGTGTTCACTTCCCGCCGGGGCGGCGACAGCCTGTTTCCCTTTGGCGAGTTGAACCTGGGCGAGGGGGTGGGAGACCGCGTTGCGGCGGTGGCGGCCAACCGTAAGCAACTGCTGACGGCCTTGGGACTCGGTGCCGCGACCGTGGTATGGGCGGAACAGGTGCACGGCAGCCGGGTTTGCCGGGTGGAAAAGACGCCCCGGGCTTGCCCCCAAGCGGACGCGCTGATCAGCGACCAGCCGGGAGTGATCCTGGGCGGAGTGTTCGCCGATTGCGTGCCGGTGTTCGTCTACGACCCCCGCCGCCCGGCGGTGGGACTGGCCCACGCCGGCTGGCGCGGCACCGCGGCGGGGGTGGTCCAGCGCACGCTGGAGGCCATGGCGGCGCATTTCGGCACCGCGCCGGATCGGTGCGTCGCGGCGGTGGGCCCCTCCATCGGACCTTGCTGCTACCAAGTGGGGGAGGAGGTGCTGCGCCGGCTGCGGGATGCCCTTCCCTGGGACGCCGAGCTGTTGCGCTCCGGACGGTTGGACCTGGGGGAGCTGAATGCCAGGGTGTTGGAGCACTGCGGTGTGCCGCAGGTCAATCGAGCGGAACTATGTACCTCCTGCAATCGGGAGCTTTTCTTTTCCCATCGACGGGATGGCGGACGCACCGGACGCATGGCTGCCCTAGTGGGAATTTTGCCGTGATCCGTTGCGATACCATCCAGGCTTGTTCGATAGTTTCGGCAACCCTCCATACCCCGGAGTGAAACAAGGTTGTTGGTCGGCGGAACCCCTGGCGCCGCTTCCGCCATATGAATCAAAAAATTTCTCGCACCGAGAGGAAAACGCGCATCCGGGGCGAATAATATTCGCGAAAGGGAAACATAGGCTATGGAAGACGTGGCCGCCAAATTGGAGGAAGTGCGGGCCCGCATCATCGAGGCGGCTCGGCGCGGGGGACACGACCCCGGAAAGATCACCCTGGTAGCCGTGACCAAGGGGGTGGAGCCGGAGCGGATTCGAGCGGCCTGGGAGGCCGGCGTGACGGACTGGGGGGAGAATCGGGTCCAGGAGGCGGCGCGCAAGCGTCCGCAGGTGCCGGCGGCGATGCGGTTGCATCTCATCGGCACCCTGCAGCGCAACAAGGCCGCCCGGGCCTTAGAGATGGCAGGCCTCATTCACTCCCTGGATCGGCTGTCCCTGGCCCGGGAGCTGGAGCGGTCGGGGTCAGCGCGTCAGGTGGCGGTCAGGGTGCTGGTGCAGGTCAACACCTCGGGAGAGGCCGCCAAGCACGGGGTATCACCGGCCGAGTTGCCGCGTTTTCTGGAGTCGTTGCGGGATCTGTCCCATGTGGCGGTGGAGGGGCTGATGACCATCGGCCCCCGGGAGGGAGGGGAACCGGCCAGTCGGGCCTGTTTCGCCGCCTTGCGGGAGCTGGCGGCGGCGGTGCGGCAGGAAGGGTTTCCTTGGATCCGGATGGAGCACCTGTCCATGGGGATGAGCGCCGACTACGCGACGGCGGTGGAGGAGGGAGCGGACCTCGTCCGCATCGGCACGGCCATATTCGGGAGGAGGGCTTGAGGGTGGGAATGGTGGACAAGCTATTGAATTTCATCGGTTTCGAGGAGTTGCCGGAGGAACAGCCGGAGAAGCTGAACGGAGAGGAGGTGTCCTGGTACGGCGGCGCGGCCGTGCCGGAGAAACGGAAGAAGCGTCCCCACCTGGTCAGCCTGCCGGGTTCCAAAGCCCAGGTGCGCATGGTGGTGCTGGAGCCGCGCACTTTCGAGGAGGCGCAACAGATCGCCGATCACTTGAAGAGCAACCGACCGGTAATCCTCAACTTCGAGGCGGCCGACAAGGACACGGCCCAAAGGATCATCAACTTCCTATCCGGCAGCGTCTACGCCCTGGACGGGCAGATGACCAAGGCGGGCCCGGGAGTCTTCCTCTTCGCGCCGGCCAACGTGGAGGTCATGGCATCCGACCGGGAGGTCCTCCGGGACGGGATGCTGGGCCTTTGGAACGAGTAGCCGGTGTTCTTCCTGATCAACCTGATAAACGTGGTGGCACAGATCCTGTTCTTTCTGATCCTGGCCCGGGTGGTGCTGTCCTGGGTGCGGCCGAACAGCTACAACCGCACCTTCCGGGAGATCGAGCAGTTCATCTACCAGGCGACCGAGCCCATCCTGGCGCCGATCCGGCGCATCATGCCCCCCATGGGAGGGCTGGACCTGTCCCCGATGCTGGCGATCATCCTGGTGGAAGTGGTGGCCGGCATACTCAGAAGGTTGCTCTTGGGTTGAACTATTTGCGCGAAGGCGAGGGAGACCGATTATGCCACTGACGCCCTTGGATATCCACAACAAGGTTTTTCGCAACCGGTGGGGTGGCTATGTGCAGGAAGAGGTGGACGACTTCCTGGACGAGGTGGTGCGGGACTATGAGGCGGTGATCAAGGAGCGCAACGGGCTCAAGGAGCAGTTAGAGAACCTGGCCGAGCGGGTGTCCCGCTACGAGGGCATGGAGCAGGCGCTGCAGCAGGCCCTGGTCGCGGCCCAGAGCAACGCGGAGGAGGTGCGGGCCAACGCCCGCAAGGAGGCCGAGTTGATCATCCAGCAGGCCCAGATGGAGGCCTCCCGCATCGAGGAGGAGGGCAAGCGCAAGCTGGAGGAGTTGGAGCGGCGCTATCTGGAGCTGCAGCGGGAGATGCAGGTCTTCCGGGCCAGGGTCAAGGCTCTGCTGGAGGCGCAGGTGGAGATGCTGAGCATGGGGTCGGTGACCGCGGTGGCCGTTGAGAGCTGAAGGGGAGCAACGACCGGCAGAGTTGATGCGGGTGCGGGTGCAGCCCGGAGCGGCCCGGGAGGGGCTTAAGGTAGACGGAGACGCGCTACGGGTGCAGGTTACCGCCCGGGCCCTGGAGGGCCGGGCCAACCGGGCCGTGTGCCGCCTGGTGGCGGCGGCTTTGGAGGTGGCGCCGGGCCGGGTGGTCCTGGTGCGGGGGGAACGCAGCCGGGACAAGTGGCTGCGGGTGGAGGGCATGAGCGCGAGGGTGGCCGTTGACCGCCTGCGAGGGAAGGCATATAATTCGAAGGGTCAAGCCGATGAAGGAGCCAGTAGCGGCGGGGGAAGCTCAGAGAGGCGGCGGTCGGTGCGAGCCGCTCGGAACCCGTCGGCGAAGATCCCTCCGGAGGGCGGCGGCGAAGGTCAGTAGCCGCCGACGGCACCGACCGTTATCCGGATGAGGGCCCGCGTACGGCGGGAACGAAGGTGGCACCGCGGGAGGTCCCCGTCCTTTGGGGATCCTTTTTATTTTGTGCGGAAGGCGGCGGTTGGCTTGGAGTACCCCGTGAATCTGCCCCGAACCTCCTTCCCGATGAGGGCGGAGTTGGCCCGGCGGGAGCCGGAGATCCAGCGCTTCTGGACAGAGTTGGAGCTGGAGCGCCGGGTGCGGGAGAGTCGGCAGGGCAAGCCCCGGTTCGTGCTGCACGACGGCCCCCCCTACGCCAACGGCGACATCCACATCGGCACGGCGGTGAACAAGATCTTGAAGGATGTGGTGAACAAGTTCGCCACCCTGGACGGACACGACGCTCCCTTCGTGCCCGGGTGGGACACCCACGGTCTGCCTATCGAGCTCAAGGCCTTGGGATCGCTGGGACGAGACCATCGGACGGTGGACCCCCTCGAACTGCGCCAGCGCTGCCGGGAGTTCGCCCTGAAGTACATCGGGATCATGACCGGCCAGTTTCAGCGCCTGGGGGTCCGGGGAGACTGGGACCACCCGTACATCACCCTGGACCCGGGGTACGAGGCGGAGCAGATTCGGGTCTTCGGAGAGATGTACCGCCGCGGCTTTGTGTACAAGGGCCTGCGCACGGTTCACTGGTGTCCCTCCTGCGAGACGGCCCTGGCGGAAGCGGAGATCGAGTATTCCTCGCACACCTCCCGCGCCGTCTTCGTGGGCTTCCCGGTGCATGACGGTCGGGGCCTTCTGCCACCGGGAGCCCGGGTGGTGATCTGGACCACCACCCCCTGGACCCTGCCGGCCAACCAGGCGGTGGCGGTGCACCCCGACATGCTCTACCGCCTGGTGGAGACCGAGCAGGGGGAACGGCTGCTGTTGGGCGAGCCCCGGGCCCAGCAGGCCCTGCGGGAGATGGGCCGCACGGCTCGGGCGGTGGTGGGCGAGTGGCGGGGCAGGGAGTTGGTCGGGGTGCGGTTGGACCATCCGTTCCAACCGCGGCAGGTACCCGTGGTGCCGGGGGAGCATGTGACGACCGAGGAGGGCACCGGTTGCGTGCACACCGCCCCCGGGCATGGCATGGAGGATTTCGAACTGGGGCGCCGCTTCGGGCTTCCCATCTCCAGCCCCGTGGACGAGCGGGGGCGGTTCACGGACGAGGCTGGGGATGAGCTGGCGGGATGCGACCTGGAAACGGGCGGCGCCAGGGTGGTGGAGGAACTGAGTCGCCACGGCGCCCTCTTGGGCGAGGAGCGGATCACCCACCAGTATCCCCACTGCTGGCGTTGTCACGGCCCCATCTTCTTCCGGGCCACGGACCAGTGGTTCGCCTCCGTGGCGGGCTTCCGCGAAGGGCTTTTGGCGGCGGTGGAAAAGGTGCGCTGGATACCCGCCTGGGGCCGCGAGCGGATGCGCAACATGGTGGCGGACCGCAGCGACTGGTGCATCTCCCGCCAGCGGGTCTGGGGCGTGCCCATTCCCGCGTTCTATTGCACGGCGTGCGGGGGGGTGGTGGTGACCGTCGAGAGCGTGGTGGCGGTGGCGCAGCTCTTTCTGCGGGAGGGTTCGGACGCCTGGTTCCGACGGGAGGCGGGAGAGATCCTGCCGGCACAGTTTTCCTGTCCGGAATGCGGCGCAGCCTCGTTCCGCAAAGAGACGGACATCATGGACGTGTGGTTCGACTCCGGCTCCTCCCACGCGGCGGTGCTGCGAAAGCGTCCTGAGCTGTCCTTTCCCGCCGATCTCTACCTGGAGGGCAGCGACCAGTTCCGGGGCTGGTTCAACTCCTCCCTGTCCACCGCCGTGGCCACCCGCGGGGAGCCTCCCTACCGGGCCGTCTTGGCCCATGGCTTCGTGGTGGACGGCGCGGGACGCAAGATGTCCAAGTCCCTGGGCAACGTGGTGTATCCCGGTGCGGTGGTGGAGCAGTACGGAGCCGATGTGCTGCGCCTGTGGGTGGTCTCTTCGGACTACCAAGCGGACCTGCGGGTGTCCGACCAGATCCTGAAGCAGCTGGCGGAGGTGTACCGGAAGCTCCGAAACACCTTGCGGATGCTCCTGGCCAATCTGCGGGATTTCGACCCCGAGCGGGACACGGTGGCCTATGAGGCGCTGCCCGAAATCGACCGGTGGGCCTTGCACCGTCTGGAGACGGTGGCACGGCGGGTGGGCGAGGCCTACCGCGGCTACTCCTACCACGTCCTGTACCAGGTGCTGCACAACTTCTGCACCGTGGACCTGTCCGCCTTCTACATCAACGTGCTCAAGGACCGCCTTTACTGCTCACTGCCCGACGATCCGGGGCGGCGTTCGGCCCAGACGGTGTTTCGGCAGCTGGCTTGGGACCTGAACCTGATGATCGCCCCGGTGCTGACCCACACCGCCGAGGAGGTGTGGGGGCACCTGCGCCGCTCGGACGATCCCCCCAGCGTCCAGATGCTCTACTGGCCGCAGCCTCGGGAAGGTTTCTTGGACCAGGACCTGGCTCAGCGGTGGGACCGGCTGCTGGGCGTGCGGGAACGGGTGCTGAAGGCCTTGGAGGAGGCCCGCTCGGCCAAGCTCATCGGGGACTCCCTGGAGGCGCAGGTGCGGTTGACTCCGCCTCGGGAGGAGGCGGAGCTCTTGGCCGCCTATCGCGACCAACTGGCCGAGGTGTTCATCGTCTCCGGGGTGCGGCTGGAGGCCGGTGGGGAGCCGCAGGTCCGGGTGGAGCGGGCCCCGGGGGAGAAGTGCGGGCGTTGCTGGATCCGCAGCGAGGCGGTGGAGGAAGGAGTGTGTCCGCGCTGCCGGCGGGTGATGCAAAAATGGCCGCGCGACGCGGCAGGAGAATTCGTGACCTTGTAGAATATGCTGAGATAAAGATATGCGCAAGGCCCTGGAAAGGAGGGTTTCGGATGCGCTCCGAGGTCGAGGAGATCTATCAGCTCCACGCGGAGATATGCCAGGCCCTGGCCGATCCGAAGCGCCTGCTGATCCTGAACGCCCTGCGGAACGGTCGCCGCTCGGTGGGAGAGTTGGTGGCGGCTTTGGACCTGCGCCAGGCCAACGTGTCCCAGCACTTGGGGGTCCTGCGGCAGCGCTCCATGGTGGTGGCCGAGCGCGAGGGCGCCCAGGTCTACTACCACTTGGCCCATCCCAAGATAATTCAGGCGCTCGACATCCTGCGGGAGGTGCTGGCCGAGCAGTTGGCCCGCAAGGCGGAACTCCACGATGCGTACCGGGAGGCGCTCTAGCCGCAGCGCGGCGGAGACGCCCTTGTCCCGCGGCGAGGAGGGGGGTGAGAGCTTTGGCGAAGCAGATGATCATTGCGATCCACGGGGGTCTGGACGAGGCCTATCCGCCGTTGATCCTGGCTTCCACGGCGGCGGCCATGGACATGGAGTCCTACATCTTCTACACCTTCTACGGACTCAACGTGATCAATCGGCACCTGTACGACAAGCTGCAGGTCAGTCCCGTGGGGAACGCCGGCATGCCGGTGCCGGGGATGCCCATGCCCATGCCCGGAGCCATCATCGATAATGTGGGAGCCCTGCCCGGCATGCGCAAGATGGCCACTGGGATGATGAAGTCCATGTTCAAGCGGGTAAACATGATGAGCATCCCGGAGTTGGTGCACCTTTGCATCGACTCGGGGGTGAAGATCTACCCCTGCCAGATGACCATGGACGCCTTCAGCATGAAGAAAGAGGACTTGGTGGAGGGGTGCCAGGAAGCAGTGGGCGCGGCTACGGCGTTGGAGATCGCAGCCGACTGCAATATACACTGGTCCTTCTGAGACGGCGGGGCGGAGCGAAGTCCGCTGGCTATTTGGAGTGGGATCGCGGCGCGGAAGTCGACCCTCGGGCAGGGGAGACGGAAGCGCCTTGTTTTTGTGGTCGGTGACCGGGCGCGACGACGAACGGCTTGACACGCCGGAAAAGCCGGAGGTAAAATGAGTCGGAATTCGCGCACGGCGAGGCTGCGGCCAGCGGACCCCGCCGGAGGACAACTGCAAAGCCGGTTCATCAGGAGAGGCCCGTAAAAAGAGGCCCGCGGCAGGGATCACCGCCCGGGCGTTTAGTGCATATGGGGGCCGCCATCCGGAGCCCGGAAGGAGGTGAGAAGCGGTGCTGCGTAAGGGTGCAGGTTTGTTCCTGGGCCTCACCTTGGCGGCGGTGACGGGTGGGTGTGGTTTGGGCGCGGCGAGCGGCGCGCCGGCCGGCAACGCCATTGCGGTGTCCAAGGTTACCGGCTACTGGATGAACTCCCTGAACAGCCGGTACAAGACCTATCAGATCAGTCCGCAGCAATTGTACAATGCCCTGCAGAAGAACCCGCACAAATATTTCCTGCTAGACGTGCGCGAGGCCACTACCCAAGGCGGCGTCCCCGGATACGATGCCTTCCACATTCCCGGAGCGGTGAACATCCCCTTCCCCCAGGTGGGACAGGAACTCAGCAAGCTGCCCAAGCACCAGCCCATCGTGGTGATGTGCTATACGGGGCAGTGGTCCAATCAGACGATGGCCCTGCTGCGCATTCTGGGTTACCAGGCCTACTCCATGCATCTGGGCATGGCGGATTGGAACCATCACACCGATGTGCTGCCCTCCAGGAGCAGCATTCCGAACTTCCCGGTGGTTTCCGGATCCCAACCGGGAACGTGGCATTGAGGAGCGCGCCATAAAGACAAGGAGGCCGGTTAGTGTACAAGGTATGGAAGGCGGTTCTGATTTTGGCGGCCATGGCGGCCTTGGTGGTGGCCTTGGCGGCCTGCGGCGGCGCCGGCAAGGCGACCTCCAGTCCCTCCTCCTCGACCAAGAGCACCAGCGTGACCAACGGCACCACCAGCGGCTCCTCCACCTCGGGAGGCAGCAAGGCCAAAGCGCCGGGAGTGGGCTGCGGCGGTTAGGCGGGGGGGTTAGCCGGTGCTGGGGGCAGCCTTCATCGCTTACGTCGGTGCGGTATCCCTGAGCTTGGGCTTCAGCATGCTGGAGGCGGTGGGGCACTGTCGCCGGGCACCGGTGCTGGCGGGGGCGGCCGAGACCGGTCGGAGGATCTTCACCCCCCTGGCCGCGGCGGCGGGGCTGGCCTTGGTGGCGGCGGTCGTGACTTCTCCGGCCCAGCGGCAGCTCATGCCCTGGGGGCTGACGGCGCTCGTGCTGGGGGGAATCCTGCCCCTGGCGGGTCGGCGCCGACCCGGAGGGTATTGGACCGTGGCGGCTGCCAGCCTCTTGGCCTTGGCGGTGGTGGATCGGGCGGCCGAGGGGGCGCTCTTGGCTAAAGCCTATCCGCTGCCCTTCGCGGCGCCCAACTATCCGGTGTCGTCCTGGGGAGCCGCCGCCTGGTTCTGGCTGCACCAAGGGTTGGCGGGCGGCGGAGCGGCCGGATTTCTTGCCGGGGCGGCGGGCGCCTTGAGCCGCGATCCCGCCCGCGGCAGGGCGCTGGGGGTTACCGGGGTGGCGGCGGGCCTTTGGTTCCTGCTGCCGCAGCCTATGGTGGGCTACTACTACTGCGAGCAACTGCTGTTCCACTACACCTCGGCCTGGGGCATGCTGATGGGCGGCGGGGTGCGCCACTTGTGGTACTACACCTCCTGGTTGGTGGTGGCCTTCTTTGCGGCGGCCCTGGCCGGAGTGGCGGCGACGCGTCTTTTGCCCTGGCACGGCGGCCGCGGCGGGCGCCTGTGGATGGCGGCGGGCCTGGTGCTGGCGACGGCAGGTCTGGTCTGGTCCCTGATCTACGGTGGGTCCATCATGGTGCCCGAGTTCACCTGGGAGATGGGACAGGCGGCGGCGGTGGGTTTCGTGGTCGGGGGGCTTTTGGCGGTGGTCTCGGTGCGGGGGCTGTTCCTGGGGTTGGGTATCCTGTCCATGACCGTGCTGGTGCTGATGGGGATCGCCTGGGCCCAGGCCGATGCGCTTTTGGCTTACAAGAACCACTTGGCGGTGCGCCCGACCTTCCCGGTGGCCGTCACCAGGAAGGCGCAGATCGCCCGGGGCGAGGAGTTGGCCCGCTTCGCGGGGTGCTTCACCTGCCACGGCGCGGCGGGGTCCGCCTACCGGCCCAACCCCGGGGATCCGACGCAACTGGTGCCGGCTTGGAACTCGCCGGAGTTTGCGGCCACCTTCGGGGGGCCAAACGGGCGGAGGAAGCTGTGGACCGTGCTCTGGGAGGGCCAGTACGCCTATCGCATGCGCTATTACCCGGCGGGAAACGACTGGTCCGTGCGCTTCAACACCATCGACAACTACTACAACGTGCCGGCATGGAACGGCATCCTGAGCCGGCGGGAGATGGGCTACCTCATCACCTACATCAGGAGCCGGATACCCAAGAAAGGATGAAGTTCGCCTTGGGAAAACTCACGATCCTGGTCTTCACCGCTCCCGAGCACACCGAGCACGGCCGCTTCGCCCTCGAGGTGGCCAAGGCGGCGGTGGGCAAGGGGCACGAGGTGACGATCTTCGGCCTGGCGGACGGGGTGTTCCATGCCGCCTCCTTCCTGGAGGACGTGAAGCACGCCGACATCAAACCGCTGACCCGGGAGTTGGCCGAGTTCATGGAAAAGACCCGGGATCCGGCCACGGGGGAAAGTCCCTTGAAGCTGGGGGTGTGCTCGCGCTCCAGCGAGGAGCGCAATTTGGATCAGGAGGATCTCATACCGGGGGCGGTGATCTCCAGCACCTCCAAGTTCGGAGCCTTGGTCTACGACTCCGACCGCACGCTGTTTCTGATACCGTGAGGAGGGGGAGCGATGGCTGACAAGATCTGTATCCTGGTGCGCAAGCCGCCCGTGGGCTCCAAGGATTCCTTCGAGGCTTTCCGCGTGTCCCTGGGCCTGTATGTGGCCGACGTGGCGGCCACCATCGTGCTGTTGGGGGACGGGGTGTTCAACGCCGTGCGGGGCGTGGACCCGGAGCGGGTGGGACGACCGTCCATGCAGCTGTTCATCGACGAGGTGGTGGACTGCGAGATCACGCCCAAGCTGGTGCGCGAGGACGCCCAGGAGCGCGGCCTGTCCGACGCGGACTTGGCCGACTTCGTGGAGCCCATCAGCCGCAGTGACTTGGGCAAGATCCTCCGAGCGCACGAGCTGATCGTCGGCTTTTGAAGACGGGGGGAATACGATGACGCTGGTGGTCACTTCCAAGGCGCCGGATGAGGCCCAGGCCCTCACCAGTCTGGGGGAAGTAGTCCGGGAGTTGGCGGCGGAGGAAGAGGTGGCGATCCTGTGCTATGCCGACGCGGTGTACAACCTGGTGGCGGGCTCCAAACCGCAGGAGCACTTCGCGCAGTTGCCCGGCACCTTCTACGCCGTCGAGGCCGATGTCCTGGCCCGGGGGATCGCGCAGAAACTGGTTCCGAACGTGCGGCAGGTGGACTACCCCGCGGTGGTGGATCTGATCCTCGCCGCGGGCAGACTCGTGTCGTGCGCCTGACACCGGTCGCATTTTAGAGAGGAGGATGCATGGTGGCGGATGCATTGGAGGAACTGAAGAACACGGAACCGGATGAGGTCTTCGACGTGCGGGGGGAGACTTGCCCCTTCCCGGCGCTGCACTCCCAGAAGAAGCTGAAGCGGATGCCGGTGGGCCATGTCTTGGAGATCCTCATCGATCACCCCCCGGCGGCGGAGGAGACGGTGCCGGGGATCTGCGCGGAGAACAACTGGCCCTACGTCCTGGAGAAGGAGGGGGACTACTGGCGCATCAAGGTGAAGAAGACCTCGCGCTAGCCAAGACACATCGAGGTAAGGGGTGTATAACTTGAGCTTCCTGTCCAACCTGCCGAGCTTCATTCCCGGCTGGGCCATAGTGGCCATCTTCCTGATCCTGGGGATCCTCTTCGGGATCGTCCTGGAGCGCAGCCGCTTCTGCTTCACCACGGCCTTTCAGGAAACCATGGAATTTCGCAATCCATGGATCCTGCAGGGCGTGTTCCTGTTCCTCGGGATCTCGGCGGTGCTCATGTCGGTGCTGACCCAGTTCGGCATCGTGCAGCCGGCCATCGACCATCAGGGGTGGTTCACGGTGGTGGGCGGCTTCCTGTTCGGGGTCGGCATCGCCATGTGCGGCGCCTGCGCCTCGGGCCAGCTGTTCCGATCGGGATCCGGCTACGTGGCCAACTGGATGGAGTTCATCGGGGCCGGTTTGGGAGGCATCGTCTTCGCCCTGTTTTTCTACCAGCAGGTGGAGGCGCCGGCGGTGGCGGCCACCAAGGCCATCACCATCTGGGGAGCCCTGGGGCTCCCTCCCCTGGCTTGGGGGATCATCTCCGGCGGGCTTTTGATCCTCCTGGCCGTGTACCTGCGTCGCTTCCTGCCCCAGAAGAAGGCCGCCCAGTACAAGGAGAAGCGCTTCACCTTCTCATTGAAGCAGCCGTGGCACCCTTACGCGGGGGCGGTGGCCTTGGCGGTGATGACCGTGGTCTACGTCACCCTGGCGGAGGGGGTGTCCATGAGCGTCAACACCCCCAACACCCTGACCATCGCCTGGCTGGTGAATTTCATCACCCAGCCCTTTGGCCTCAACCTGGTTTCTTCCCCTTGGTTCACCCAGGGCGTCGTGCACGGACAGGTTCTCTCCCGGCTGACCCCCCTGGACCTGAACCAGTTCAGCTACCCCCACTACGGCCACCACTTGGGCTATGTGGCCCTGGGGCTGTGGCTGTTCATCCCCATCACCATCCTGGGTGCCTTCATCTCCTCCAAGATCGCCGGGGAGTTCCGGCTGCGGGTGCCCGGCAAGCCTTCCAAGTTGCTGTGGTACCTGGTCGGCGGCATGATCATGGGCTTCGGGGCCTCGGTCGCCCTGGGCTGCAACATCGCGGCCTGGTCGGACAGCTTCGCCGTGCGCTTGGACATGTCGGGGATGCTATTCTCCGTGGGGCTATTCCCGGGGGTGTGGTTCGGGACTCGGCTGGACGAGTGGGTCGCCGAGCGGATCTGGGGCTTCGGCCGGCCGGCTCCCAAGGTGGTCAAGAAGGCTCCGGCCGACTAGGGGCGCAAGACGGTTCAAAAGGAGTATTCGCATTAATGCATATGGGTGCTATAATACCCCCATAAGCTGGTCGTGGCCTTCTACGAGCATGCCGAGAGGCAGGTGAGCGGAAAACGGAGCTGCGGTGCCAGGGTTGCCGAAAACTCCTCGGGATCTTCGACGGCGCGAGGAGCATCGAGGCGGAAGCAGAGGACTTCGTGTCCTGCTTCAAAGTCTGCCTGTCCTACCTGGAGATCAAGTGTCCCCGTTGCAAGACCGTGAACCACTTTCTTGAGGCTCTCGAAGCCCCCAAACGTTGACGGGGGCTTCTTGTGCGTCCGGAGGGATTTGCGGCGCCCAGCCGCGGCGATATTGGCCGGGGGTTCGCCCCCGGCAGCTTTGGGGGAGCCGGCTTGTCCCACTCCCTCTCCTTGCCGAACCGAGGTAGTCACCAACTTGTACCGATGGGGGGAGGTGAGGCGGAAGATGAAGGCGGATCAGACCCTGGACACCTCCGGGCTTTGCTGCCCGGTGCCGATCCTCAAGACCAAGGGTGCCGTAGAGAAGATGGCGACGGGGCAGGTTTTAGAAGTAATCGCCACCGATGCCGGCGCCAAGGCGGACATTCCGGCTTGGTGCAAGCGCACGGGCAACGAGCTGGTGGAGACCGGCGAGGCCGGCGGCAAGTTGCTGTTCTACGTCAAGAAGGTAAAGTAGAGACA
This sequence comes from Bacillota bacterium, assembly GCA_021810565.1. Classification (GTDB taxonomy): domain Bacteria; phylum Bacillota; class Sulfobacillia; order JAJZIM01; family JAJZIM01; genus JAJZIM01. Next base: position 31,474 of record JAJZIM010000007.1, on the reverse strand, counting down.
GAACCAGCGGAGTACCTCGGAGTACCCAAAACGGAAGGAGAGCGGAAAGATGAGCAAGATGCTGTACGTGCAAACCAGCGGGGTGGATACCCCGGGCAGGTTGGCTACCCCCCTCTTTATGGCTAGTGTGGCCAGGGCCATGGACATGGAGGCCATCGTGTTTTTCACCATCCACGGGGCGACGACGCTGAAGAAGGGCGTGGCGGAGACCCTGCGCATCAAATCCGACAGCCCCAAGACCATCAAGGATTTCATGGACGACGCCTTGGCGGCCGGGGCCAAGTTCATGGTCTGCGCCCAGAGCATGGATCAGGCCGATCTGACCGCGGCGGATTTAATTCCCGAAGTGGAGGTGGTGGGCGCAGCGACGCTGAACGACCTCATCCTGGAGGTCGACGCGGCCATGTTCTTTTAGGCTGCCAAGGAAGGAGTAGAGCGAATGGCCATCGATTTCGGCGACTTGAAGGTGTACGAGCGCATGACCCAGGATCCCCGCTTCGAGGATGCCTATCAGGGCTGCCTCTCCTGCGGAACCTGCGAGTCCTTGTGCCCGGCGGGGCAGTTCTACGACTACAACCCGCGGGAAGTGGTGGAGGCCACGGGACGGGCGGACGAGGCGGAGCTGCGCAACTGGCTGGAGAACAAGATCTGGTATTGCGCCCAGTGCTGCTCCTGCAAGTTCCGCTGCCCGCGGGGCAACTCCGCGGCCGATTTGGTGATGATCCTGCGGGACATCGCGGTGGAAAAGGGCTGGGCCAAGGAGGCCCTGGAGAAGTACACCCGCATCCTGAAGACCATCCTCACCGTGGGCAACCAGCTGTCGCCGGACATGATCGCCCCCGATTTCTTCCCGGACTGGGGTCCGCGGGTGGCGGAGATGTCCAAGCACAAGAAGGAATGGCGGGCGGAGTTGGGGATCCCGGGACTCATGCCCATCGACCGCTCCTGGGCGGTGCCGGCGCATGTGATCAAGGAGCTTCTGGACATCTGGAAGCTGTCCGGCGCCATGGACCGGGTGGAGGCGACCAACCCCTTCCTGGTGGAGCTGGCGTGGGACAACATCGAGGAAGCCCTGGAGGACGAGAAGCAGGCCGCGGAGGCTTCGCACACCTAGGAGGTGGCTTAGGTTGGCATTGGCAGAGGAGCCCCACGCTCACAGCCACGACATTCGGCAGGAGATGCGGGAGCTGGAGGACAAGGGCGAGATCAAGATCCAACGGGTGGTGGGTCCCTACGAGGAGGTAGAGGTGGCCCACGGGATCAAGAAGAAGATCCCCACCACCCACCTGTACCAGCACAAGTCCTGCGGGCAGTGCACTAACCTGCCCGGCGTGCCGGCCTCCAGCATGTACGTCTACGAGCAGTTGGGGATCGACTACCTGAACGACATGGAGCACACCTCCTGCACCGCATGGAACTACCACGCCTCGGCCACCAACAACCTGGTATCCCTGGCGGCGGCGGCGGTGCGCAACTGGCACCGGGTGTACGAGACGGGCTACAACTTGGACGTGCATTGCGTGACCAGCTTCGGCAACTACCAGGAGATGCGCCACCTGCTGGTGACCAAGAAGGAGATCCGGGACGAGGTGCGCAAGATCATGCATGCCATCGGCCGGGAGTTGGTCATTCCCGAGGAGGTCGTGCACAACAGCGAGGTCATGTATGTCCTGCGGGACCAGATCGCGGCCAAGGCCAAATATCGCTTCGACGGTCTGCGGGCGGTGGACCACATCGGCTGCCACTTCTACAAGATCATGAACGACGACGTCATCGGCGGAGCCAAGCCCATCGTGGTCCGCGAGCTGGGCAAGACCCTAGGCTTCGACGTGCAGGACTATTCCAAGTGGTTCCATTGCTGCGGCTTCGGTTTCCGCCACATCCTGGTGAACCGGGAGTTCACCCGCTCGGCCCTGCGGGTCAAGCTGCAGGCCATCCAGCGGGAGGTGGACCCGGACGTCATCCTGGTCAACTGCACCGGGTGCGGCACCACCATCGACAAGAACCAGTGGATCATGAAGGCTGTGGGTGAGAACTACTCCTACCCGGCCCTGTTCCACTCCCAGATCGCGGCGCTTTCCCTGGGAGCTGATCCCTACAAGGTGGCGGGGATCAACTTCCACGCGACGCCGGTGGAACCGGTGCTGAAGAAAGTCGGCATTCTCTAATACGGCAGGGGGAGAGGGGATAAAATGGAGAACGTAGTGGTCATCGGCGGCGGGCCGGCCGGTCTGAAGGCGGCGGCGGAGCTGCGCAGTCTGGGACTGGACGTGGCCCTGGTGGAGAAGGCGGGCGTGCTGGGCGGCACGCCGGTGCAGGAGAAGTTCGCCCTCCTCGCGCCGGAGCTGCGGCCCGCCGAGGAGGTCGTGGGCGCCTTGGTCAAAGCGGTGCAGCAGGACGGGGTCCAGGTGCATCTCAACAGCACCGTCACCGCCGTCGCCGGCCAGGGGAAGGATTTCACCCTGACGGTGCAGAACGGTAAGGGGGAGGAGCGTCTCCAGGCCGGGGCGGTGATCATCGCCACGGGCTACGAGCACTTCGACCCTTCCGTCAAGCCCGAGTACGGTTACGGCGTCTTCCCGGACGTCATCACCAGCGCGCAGTTGGAGGGGATGCTCTCGGATGGCAAGGTGGTGCGTCCCTCCAACGGCCAGGTGCCCAAGAAGGTGGCCATCCTCCAGTGCATCGGCTCCCGGGACGCCCAGGTGGAGCGCAAGTACTGCTGCCGGGTGGGCTGCGTGGTGGCCTCCAAGCAGGCCGTGGAGCTGCGCCAGAAGTACCCCGACATGCAGGTCTACATCTTCTACATGGACATCCGCACCTATGGTCGCGGCTTCGAGGAACTGTACTGGAAGGCTCAGGACGACTTCGGGGTGCGCTTCATCCGGGGGCGGGGCGCCGAGGTGCGCCGCCGGGGCGACGAGCTGTTGCTCAAGGCCGAGGAGACCCTGAAGGCCCGGGCCAGCGAGACGCCCTTCGACATGGTGGTGCTCACCGTGGGCATGGGCCCCTCGGAGGGGACCAAGGCCATGGCCTCCCTCTTCGGCCTCCCCGTGGCGGAGGACGGCTTCGTGGAACCGGCCGATCGCATGCTGGCTCCCGTGAGCACCAAGGCGGCGGGGGTGTTCGTGGCTGGCACGGCCCTGGGGCCCAAGGACATTGAGGACGCGGCCCTGGAGGGGGCGGCGGCGGCCCTGCGGGCTGCGGCCTACCTGAAGGGAGGAAAATAAGTTGGCGGTTGCCCAGAGCCCCACGGTGGTCGTCGACGGCGTGGAGCTGACCGGGGAGTGGATGAACTTCCTGCCCTTCCGGGTGGAGACCGATCCCTTCGACGACGCTCTGCTGAAGGAGACCATGACCCTGCCCGGCGGCGAGAGCCTCGCAAAATGCTGGCAGTGCGGCACCTGCTCCGCCGGGTGTACCATGAACCCCTATGTGGACGGCTTCAACCCCCGGCAGTTCATCGACCTGGTGCGCCTGGGGGATTGGGAGGAGATCCGGGCCAAGTCGGACCAGATCTGGCGCTGCGCCTCCTGCCAAAAATGTACCCACCGCTGCCCCAAGGAGGTCAACACCGCCGACGTGGTGGGGGCCATCACCGCCCTTTTGGAGCGGCGCGGCGTGTACGCCAAGCCGACCAACGCCGAGGTGTTCGCCGAGATCTTCATGGACCAGGTCACCAACCACGGTCGCATCGAGGAAGCCAAGATGGGCCAGGAGTTCTACCTGAAGACCGGCCGGGCCGGCGAGCTGGCCAAACGGGCCGGGATGGGCATGCAGATGATGCTGAAGGGCCAGATGAAGCTCTTCGGCGGGGCCAAGGTGAAGCACTGGAAGGGCATGCAGGAAGTGCTGAAGCGGCGCCGGGCCGCGGCAGGGGGGGCGCATTAGATGGCGGTGGCGAAGGTAGCCTATTTCCCGGGATGCTCCTTGGAGGGTTTCGGCAAGTCCTACGACGAGTCGGCCAAGTTCACGGCCCGGGCCCTGGGCGTGGAGCTGGCGACCATCGACGACTACAGCTGCTGCGGGGCCATCGAGGCCAAGCGGGCGGACGAGCTTTCCTCCTACCTCTTGCCGGCCCGCAACCTGGCCCTGGCCAAGAAGCACATGAACGCCGATTCCCTGGTGACGCCGTGCAACGGCTGCCACTACACCATGCGGCGGGCCACCACGGAGATGAAGAAGCGCCCGACCCTGGTGGAGGACGTGAACCAGCTTTTAGGCGAGGCCGGGGAGCCCGCCTACGACGGGAAGTCGGACGTGCGCCACTTCCTGGAGTATCTGTTCAACGAGCACGGCCCCGACGCCGTCAAGGCCAAGGTGAAGCGGCCGCTCAAGGGTCTCAAGGTGGTTACTTACTACGGCTGCCTCTACGTGCGGCCCAAGATCTACTCTGCCGCCGGCAAGGACGCCCGGCATGACAATCCCGAGTACCCGGTCTTCATGGACGAACTCCTCCGGGCCGCCGGCGCCGAGGTGGTGGAGTGGGACGGCAAGACCGACTGCTGCGGCGGCGGCCACGCCCTGGGGGACGAGGACAACTCCCTGAAGCTGTCCGCGTCGGTCCTGGAGCAGGCGCGGCAGGCCGGAGCGGATGTTCTGACCACCAACTGCCCGCTGTGCGGCGCGGCCCTGGACGTGCGCTACAACGACCTGAAGAGCCGTTTCGGCGACTCCATCCAGATGCCGGTCACCTACTTCACGCAACTTTTGGGCCTGGCCTTCGGCGGGTCGGCAAAGGACGTGGGGTTGGGACTCCAGTACTCCGGTGCTTCCGAGGCCCTGAAAAAGAGAGGAGTGGTTTGATAGGTGGCGGAAATCAACAAGTGCAACATCCCCGAGGATCTGTACTACGACGTGGACAAGCACGTGTGGGCCAGGCTGGAGGGGGACGGCACGGTGACCGTGGGCATGACCGATCCGGCCCAATCCCGGGCCGGGGCGATCCTCTATGCCCACCCCAAGCGGGTGGGAGCAACCCTGGCCAAGGGCAAGAGCACGGCCACGGTGGAGAGCGGCAAGTGGGTGGGGCCGGTTCCGGCCCCCTTCACCGGTGAGGTGGTGGCCGCCAACGACGACCTGAACAAGGACGGCTCCATCATCAACAAGGATCCCTACGGAGCCGGCTGGATCGTCAAGCTGAAACCCGCCGACCTGGAGGCCGAGAAGGCGGCCCTGGTCTACGGCAAGGAGGGCGTCGAGGCCTACCGGAAGAAGCTGCAAGAGGAGAACTACTCCTGCGCCAAGGAGTGATGCCCATTGGCTACCATCAACGGCTGTGACTTTCCCGAGGATCTTTTCTACGACGTGGAGGAGAACGTCTGGGGGCGGCTCGAGCCCGACGGCACCCTGGTGATGGGGATGACCGACGTGGCCCAGACCAAGGCCGGGCAGATCCTGCATGTGAAGCCGAAGAAGCTGGGGACCGTCTTGGAGCGCAAGAAATCGGCGGCCACGGTGGAGAGCGGCAAGTGGGTGGGTCCGGTGCCGGTCCTGTTCACGGGCGAGGTGGTGGGGCACAACGAGGTCCTGAAAGAGGAGCCCATCATGGTGAACAAGGAACCCTACGGGGCGGGCTGGGTGGTGCGCATCCGACCTACCCGCCTGGAGGAAGAGAAGGGCCAGGTGCTTTACGGGACGGCGGCCGTTAAGGCCTACGGCGAGAAGGTGCAAGCGGAGAATTTCATCTGCTTCAAGTGCGCCAAATAGGCATGGAGCTGTACCGTCTGGGAGAGGTGGAGTGGGCGGACTCGCAGCTTTTCTACCACGCCCTGCCCCGCCTGGGGCGGGAGGGGGTGGTGCTGTGCCGTCCGGCCAGCCCCTACCTGTGTCTGGGATACCACCAGGACCTGGCCTGGGAAGTGGACCGGGAGTACTGTGACCGCAGGGGACTGCCCCTCTTCCGCCGGGAGGTGGGAGGGGGGCTGGTCTACCTGGACCGGCAGCAGGTTTTCTTTCAGGTGGTGGTGCACCGGCACCGGCCCGGCCTGCCCGCCCGGCGGGAGGAGTTCTACCGGCGGTTCTTGGAGCCCGCCCGGCTGGCCCTGGCCGAGTTCGGGATCGCCGCCCGGCACCGGCCTCCCTGCGATCTGTGGGTGGGCGAGCGCAAGATCTCCGGCAACGGGGCCGGGGAGATCGAGGACCACTACGTCTTCGTGGGGAACCTGCTGCTGGACTTTCCGGTGGAGGAGATGGTGGGGCCGCTCAGGGCCTCGGCGGCGTTCAAGGAGCGGGCCGCCGCGGCCATGGCCGCGAACCTGACCACCATGCGCCGGGAGTTGGGGTTCACCCCCGACCCCGCAGCGGTGGAGGAGGCCCTGATCGCGGGCTTTGGGGAGCTGTTCGCGGATCTGTCCCCGGCGGTGCCCGACGCGGCCCTCCTGGCCCGCAAGGAGGCGCTGCGGGAGCGGCTGTTGGATCCGGGGTGGCTGGCGGAGCCGGGACGGCGGCCGGCCCACCGGGAGGTGAAGATCGCCGAGGGGCTGTACCTGTCCGAGCGGCGGGTGGCGGCAGCGGGGGCCGAGGTGGTGGCCTTGCTGCTCTTGCGGGAAGGGCGGGTGGAGGAGCTGTCCTTCGAGCCGTCGCCGGCCCTGCCGGGGGACAGCGGCCATCGGCTGGCCCGGAAGCTTAGGGGGCGGCAGGTGGAGGACCCGGAGCTGGAGAACATATGGAGCACATGGCGGGCAGGATACCCCGGAGCATTGGGGTGGCGACAGCTGCACCAACTCCTGCGGGGCCGTCCGCCGGAGAAGGAGGCGGGAGCAGGTGCGGATCGGGCAGTGGGACTTTCCGGATGACCTGGCCTACGACACCCACCACCAGTGGGTGCGCCGCGAGGAGGCTTCCTGGACGGTGGGGACCACCCACTACTCCGCCGACACGGCGGGGGACGTGCTCTATGTGGAGCTGCCGGCGGTGGGCGTGCGCCTGAAGGCGGGGGAGCCGTGCGGCAGCATCGAGTCGGGCAAGTGGGTGGGCAAGCTGTATGCCCCGGCGGACGGGGTGGTCACGGCGGTGAACGGTGCCCTGGCCGAGGATCCCCGGGCGGTGAACCGCGAGCCCTACGGGGCCGGCTGGCTCTTCACCTTCCGGGCCGAGGGTCCAGGGGATCTGCTGGAGGCAGCGGCCTTCCGGCGGTGGCTGGACGCGGAGTTGGCCCGCGATCCCCTGTGCCGCGCGGCGGCGCAGGGATGAGCTGGCGCCTCCTGGACACCGGGGCGCGCCCGGCGGCCGAGAACATGGCTCTGGACGAGGTGGTGCTCACCGCCCGCAGCCGCGGGCTGGTGCCCGACACCCTGCGCTTCTTGCAGTTTGACCCGCCCTGCGTCCTGGTGGGCTACCACCAGGCGGTGGAGCAGGAGGTGCGGGAGGACTACTGCCGCGGCCACGGCGTGGAGATCAACCGGCGCATCACCGGCGGCGGCGCCCTCTACTGGGATCGCAGCCAACTGGGTTGGGAGATCATCACCGCCGGCTACCTGGGCCGGGCCGAAGATACCTACCGGCGCTTGTGCCAAGGGGCCATCCTGGGCTTGGCCGAGCTCGGCGTGGCCGCCTCCTTCCGTCCGGCCAACGACATCGAGGTGGAGGGCCGCAAGATCTCCGGCACCGGGGGCACGGCCCTGGAGGGCGCCTTCCTGTTCCAGGGCACCCTGCTCATCGATTTCCCGGTGGAGGAGATGCTGCGCTCCCTGCGCCTGCCGGCGGAGAAGCTGCGGGACAAGGAGGTCCAGTCCTTCCGGGAGCGGGTCACCTGGCTGTCCCGGGAGTTGGGGCACGTGCCGCCGCTGGAGGCGGTGAAAGCCGCCCTGGCGCGAGGCTTCGCCCGGGTGCTGGAGACGGCTTTCGAGCCCGGCGGGCTCACCGCGGCGGAGGAGGAGCTCTTGCGGGAGCGGCTTCCCCGCTATCGCTCGCCGGAGTGGGTGCACCTGCGCCGAGCGCGGGACACCCGCCGCGAGCTTTTGGGTGTGCACAAGGCGCCCGGCGGGCTGATCCGGGTGAGCCTGGTGGCCGACGCCGGGATGGTGCAAAGCGTGCTGATCACCGGCGACTTCTTCGCCTTCCCGGAGCGGTTGGTCTACGACCTGGAGGCGGCGCTCAAGCACGCCCCCCTGGAGGAGGCGGCCTTGCGGGAGCGGCTGGAGACCTTCTTCCGGGAGGAGGGACGCTCCACCCCGGGCGTGACCCCGGAGGACTTCCTGCGCGCCCTGTTGCGGGCGGGGGAGCGGGCCGAATATCGGCGACTGGGCCTGGCGGAGGAAGAGGCCAACGCCGTGTTCCCCGTGGTGCGGCCGCTGCGGGAGGTGCGAGGGGCGGGGGCTCTGCTCTTGCCCTATTGCGCCAAGCCCCTGTGGTGCGAGCACCGGCTGCAGGACGAGTGCGCGAAATGCGGGCGGTGCACCGTGGGCGAAGCCTACCGCATGGCCGAGGAGCGCGGCCTGGTGCCCGTCAGCATCAACAACTACGAGGAGTTGGAGGAGACCCTGGCCAGGCTCAAGGCCAAAGGGGTGCACTCCTTCGTGGGGGCCTGCTGCGCCGCCTTCTACCAGAAGCACCTGGCGGATTTCGAGGCGGCCGGCCTGCCGGGGGTGCTGGTGGATATCGACGACGTGACCTGCTACGACCTGGGCCAGGAGCGGGAGGCCCACCAGGGACGTTATGAGCGGGAAACCACCCTGCGCCTGGAGGTGCTGCGCCGCGTCCTGGACCGAGCCGCGGCCGACGATGCGGTGTGATCTGGCGGTGGTAGGGGCGGGCCCGGCCGGCAGCCTGGCCGCCCGGACGGCGGCCGCGGCGGGCTTGGAGGTGCTCCTGGTGGAGCGGCGCCGCCAGGTGGGGCGGCCGGTGCAGTGCGCCGAGTACGTGCCCCGGGCCCTGACCCGCTGGGTGGAGCTGCCGTCGGCGGCCGTGGCTCGGGCCACCGCCGAGTTGAAGACCGTGCTGCCCGACGGCGAGGAGGAGTTGACGCGCGCCCCCGGGTTCGTGCTGCGCCGGGAGGTGTTCGACCGGATGCTGGCCGAGGCGGCGGTGGCGGCGGGGGCGCGCCTGATCACCGGCACCCGGGCGTGGTTCGGCGGCGGGGAGCTGCGCCTGGAGGGAGGGGAAGCCGTGGAGGCCCGGGTTATCCTGGGGGCCGACGGCCCCACCTCGACGGTGGGACGGCACCTGGGCAGCCGCAACCGCGGCTTCGTGGCCGCATGGCAGGAGCGTCGGGAGCTGTCCCGGGAGTTCACCGAGCCCCAGATCCATTTTCGGCCCGCCTTCCCCGGCGGTTATGCCTGGGTGTTTCCCAAGGAGGGCAACCGGGCCAACATCGGAGTGGCCTTGGAGGGGAACCCCCGCCGGGCCCTGGCGGAATTCCTGCAGACCCTGCCCCGGGGTTTGGTGAAGCGGGGGCGGCCGCTGGCAGCGGGCGGCGGCCTGGTGCCGGTAGGGGGGATGCTGCCGGTGGTGCAGCGGGAGAACCTGCTCCTGGCGGGGGATGCGGCGGGGCTGACCCACCCGGTGAGCGGTGCCGGCATCCTGAGCGCCGTGGTCAGCGGCACCCTGGCCGGCCGTCAGGTCGCGCGGGCCTTGCAGGCGGGCGACCTGGCGCTTTTGGCCGAATACCCCGCCCTTTTGGAGCGGGAGCTGGGAGGAAGCTTGCGCCGGGCGCAGACCAAGCGCCAGGAGATGCTGGCGGGGTGGAGCAGGGAGGGGAAGGCTTTCCGGGAGCTTGTGCGGCGTACCTGGCTGGCCTTTCCCGGCTATCACGAAGGAGGTTGATCTGATGAACAGTCCGGAGGGAGTGCAGACCAGCCTGGCGGCGGCCATCACCCTGGGGCTGGAGCGGGGGCGGTTCAACGAGGGCGTGCGCCTGACGGGGCTGAACCTGCTTTTGACCTACGAGGACGGCTGCAAGGGATCCTGCAGCTATTGTGGGCTGTCCCGGCAGCGGGAGGCGGCGGAGCAGACCTTCATCCGCGTCAAGTGGCCCACCTATTCCCTGGAGGAGGTTTTGAGCCACGCCAAGGAGGTCACCGGCCAGATCCGACGGGTGTGCGTGGGGATGCTGACGCACCGCCAGTGTCTGGAGGATGCCCGGATGGTCATCCGGCGCTTCCGCGAGGAGACCGATCTGAAGATCAGCGCCCTGATCACCCCCACCCTTTTCAATGAGCCGGGGGAGTTGGCGGCCTTGCGGGACGCCGGGGCCGACCGGATGGCGGTGGCGGTGGACGCGGCCACGCCGGAACTTTTCGAGCGGCATCGGGGCCGGGGCATCGGCGGCCCGCACCGATGGGAGCAATACTGGCAGGTGCTGGACTGGGGCGTGGCGGTGTTCGGTCCGGGCATGGCCGGCGTCCACCTGGTGGTGGGCCTGGGGGAGACGGAGGAGGAGATGATCCGCACCATCCAGAGTGCCCACGACCGGGGCTCGGTGACCCACCTGTTTTCCTTCTTCCCCGAGGAGGGCAGCGCCCTGGCCGACTGGCCGCAGCCGCCGCTGGGCCAGTATCGGCGGGTGCAGCTGGCCCGCTACCTTGTCGACGAGGGATTGGGGCACCTGCGGGACATGCGCTTCAACGCGCGCGGTCAGCTGACGGACTTCGGGCGCGCCGTGGGGGAGATCATAGCCCGGGGGGTGCCCTTCATGACTTCCGGCTGTCCCGACGAGACGGGGACGGTGGCCTGCAACCGCCCCTACGGGAACGAGCGGCCCAGCGAGCGCTTCCGCAACTTTCCCTACCGCCCCTCGGCGGAAGAGGCGGTCGCCATCGAGGGGGAGCTGTGGGCGGATTTGGAGCCGGACTATGCCAGCCGGGTCATCTGAGCTGGAGCAGCTCCGGGCGCTTCCCCGGGAGGAACTCTTCGATCGAGCCTGGGCGGTGCGGCGGGCCAACTTTCCGGCGGTGCTGGCCGCCTCGGCCCCCGGTGCCCGCCGCTACAGCAACGCCTGCTACACCAACCACCCGGAGTCGTTCGTCAACATCACCCTGACGGGGGACAGCTGCGGCTTGGACTGCGACCACTGTAAGGGGAGCCTCCTGAAGACCATGGTGAGCGCCCGGGATCCGGGGCGGTTGGCGGAACTGGCCGGGGAACTGGCCGAGCGGGGCACCCAGGGGGTGCTCTTGTCCGGGGGTTGCGACGGCAACGGGGCCGTGCCCTTGGAACGGCACCTACCCGCCGTGGCCGCCTTCAAGGAGCGGGGCCTCAAGGTGTTGGTGCACTCCGGCCTGGTGGACCGGCGTCAAGCGGTGCGGCTGCGGGAGGCGGGGGTGGACCAGGTGCTCCTGGACGTCATCGGGGACCAGCGGACCATCCGGGAGGTCTACCATCTGGACAAGGAGCCCGAGGACTACGCCCGGGCGTTGGCCTGCCTGCGGGAGGAGCGCTTGGCGGTGGTGCCCCACGTGATCATCGGCCTTTATTACGGCCGGTTGGGCGGGGAATATCGCGCGTTGGAGATGATAGCGGCCAACGAGCCGGCCCACCTGGTGCTGGTGGTGCTGCGCCCCACGCCCGGAACGCCCATGGAGCACCTGGCGGTGCCGGCGGCGGTCGAGACGGGGCGGATCGCGGCGGTGGCCAGGATCCTGCATCCAAAGATTCCGGTCTCCCTGGGCTGCGCGCGCCCCGCAGGTCGGGAGAAGTTCCGCCTGGAGCGGGAGGCGGTGGACGCCGGGGTGAACGGGGTGGCCTACCCCCTGGAGGAGACGATCCGCCACGCCGAGGAGCGGGGCCTCGAGGTGCAGTTCGCGGAGGTGTGCTGCAGCCTGCTGGGCAGGGTCGGCTGAGGACGGGATCCCGGATGACCGGCAAGGCGCGGGTTTGCTGCGCATCCTGGCGGCGGATCAGGAGGTGGCTATGGTGAAGCGTATCGAACGGGACGTGCCCGGCCGCTAGGCGGCCGGGGGGACGGCAGATTCTCCCTTCGGGCGCCGCAATAACCACGGCGGTGAAAGAAGGGGTGTGCTAAAATATAGCGGGAAGGGATCTGGGGCGGTCGGATCCGGTCAGCGAGGGGTGAGGACCATGCGCAATTGGCTTTTTTGGGATGAAGCGGTCCTGGCGGAGAAGGACCGGAGCGAGTTGGCGGCACACCTACAGGCGCTGCGCAGGGGCGGAGAGCGCCGGGAGGTGGTTCGGCTGGCCGTCCGTTTCGTGGAAAGGGCGAAGGGTGCGGACACGATCCACTTGTTTACCCGCGAGGAGATCGCCGCGGCTTTGGCGCAGATCGAGGGGTCTTCCCGGGCCCGACAGTTTGTGGACCCGATTCGGCTTCGGATGTACAAACGTTTTCTCGGTCAGGAAGGTGGTTAGGCTGGAAGAGGATCCGCGTTGCTACGGGTCTCCGGCCCAACGGACGCTGCTGAAGGTGATCGGCGGCACACCGCTGTGGCGGGCGTTTTTTCTGACCGGCGGCACCTGTTTGGCGGCTTTTTATTTGCATCACCGTGTATCGCAGGACCTGGATTTCTTCACCGTCGAGGACATCGACTTGCGGGAGCTGGTGGCCGACACGCGAGCCATGTTGCGGCCGGAACAGATAGTGGCGGTCGGCGAGCATTTCTTTTCCTGTGTGGTGGAAGGGATGAAGCTGGACTTCGTTGCCGACCGTTTTTCGGGCCCGGGACCCCGCCCCGCGGTCACGCTGGACGAGGTAGCCGTTTCCATCGACCGGTTGGACAACCTGCGTCCAAACAAGATCTGCGCCTTGATCTCCCGGGGGGCCGCCAAGGATGCCGTGGATTGCTATTTCCTGTATCGGGATGCACCGGAGACCTTTGAGGACGACTATGCGGTGGCCAGCCAGCGGGAAGCGCTGTTGGACGACTTGTTGTATGCCGGAGAGCGCCTGCTTTGTGTGGCTGAGGAAACGCCCGAGATACTGCGGCGGCTTGCTTCCGACTTGCGGGTGAGCGTTCCGGGGGACCAGATGGCAGAGCTTTTTCGCAGGCTGGGAGGCGAACTCTTCCGCCGGGGGCAAGCGCACTGAACGTTTCAATGGAGCAGGCCCCTTATACCCGGCGGCTTTTTGTGATAGAATGAGGTTGTGTTTGTCGCGGGGTAAAGGGGGGGATTTCTTGAAGATCAGACTCATCGAGCCCAAACCGCCGGGGGTCAACGTTTACGACCTGGCCAAATTGCCGCGCCTGGGTCTGCCGCTCATCGGCACCATGTTGCGCCAGCGCGGCCACGACGTGCGGATCTATTGTGAGATGCTGGAGGAGGTGGACTGGCGGGACGTGGAGGGGAGCGATCTGGTGGGCATCTCCACCACCACCTCCACCACCCCGCGGGGGTATGCCCAGGCCGACCGGTTGGAGAAACTGGGGATCCCGGTGGTCATGGGTGGTGCTCACGTCACCTTCCTGTCCGAGGAGGCCTTGGCCCATTGCAGCTACGTGGTCCGGGGCGAGGGTCACGCCACCATGCTGGAGCTGGTGGAGGCCCTGGAGGGCCAAGGGACGCTGGCGGACATCCGGGGGCTGTCCTTCCGTTCGGAGGCGGGCATAGTCCACAACCCGGACCGTCCCGCCTGCAGCAACCGGGAGTTTCAGGAACTGCCGGTGCCGGACCTGTCTCTCCTGGTCGGGCGCGAGAAAATGGTCATCCGCCCGGTGATGACCCAGTGGGGGTGTCCGTACAACTGCGACTTTTGCAGCGTGATCCCCATGTTCGGCCGGCGGGTCAAGGCCAGGACCGTGGTCCAGGTGGTGGACGAGTTGGCGGACCACCCCACGGAATTCGTGTTCTTTTGCGACGACAACTTCATCGCCAACAAGGCCCGCACCCGGGAACTGTTGCGGGCGGTGCGGGAGCGGGGTATCCGCATGCAATGGTCGGCGCAGATCCGGGCGGCGGCGGTGTTCAAGAATCAGAAGACCCGGGAAATCGACACGGAGCTTTTGGAGCTCATGCGGGACACGGGCTGCGTGATGGTCTACGTGGGCTTCGAGTCCGTCAATCCGGCCACCCTGGAGGAGTACCACAAGCAGCAGGACGTGGGTCAGATCAAGGAAAGCATCCGGATCCTGCACGGCTACGGGATCAAGATCCACGGTATGTTCGTCTTCGGGGCCGAGCACGACACGGTCCAGACCCTGCGGGATACCGTCCGCTTCGCCCTGAAGAACAAGATCGACACGGTGCAGTTCATGATGCTGCAGCCGCTGCCGGGCACGCCGCTGTTTGCGCGGGCGGAAGAGGAGGGCCGAATCCTGAGCCGGGACTGGTCCTTGTACGACGGGCACCACGCGCTGGTGCGCACCGCGGGCATGGCCCCCTACACCCTGCAACTGGAGACCTTCCGGGCCATGGCCCGTTTCTACTCCCGCTGGCAGTTCGCCAAGCTGCTGGCCGGGGGAATGTGGCGCAGCCTGCCGCACCTGCTGCGGCTGCTCTCGGGGGAGCTGCTGCTGCATCGGCGTTTCCGGCGGGCCTTGGCCCACTGGCTGAGCCAGGGGGGGGACTTCCTGGCCGTGCTGCAGGCCGGTCTGCGCCCCGAGCAGTGGGCCCGGCTGCAGTCCTACTTCTGGATCGCCCTGCTGCGCCGCTACGGACGGCTGCAGGTGCGCCGCTGGGAGGCGCAGCGTTCCACCCGGCGGCATCTGGAGTTCCTGGAACAGCTGCCGGAGCACAACTGAGGCGTCTTAGGGATGCTGGAAGGAAGCCCGCTGGGTGTGCCGATTGATGACCTTGGAGATCTGCTTGGCCGAGTTGGCGGACTCCTCGGCCAGCCGGCGCACCTCTTGCGCCACCACGGCGAAGGTGCGGCCGTGCTCCCCCGCCCGGGCGGCCTCGATGGCCGCGTTCAAGGCCAGCAGGTTGGTCTGATCGGCGATGTCCGTGATCACCTGGACGATGCTGGATATGTCCGTGTGCAGCACCTGGAGCTCTTCCACCTGGGAGGAGATATAGGTTTCCATGGCCAGCTGCATATCCAGGTTGATGAGTTTGGTGACGGCCACCAGGGCGCGGTTTAGGCGGCCCGGATCGTCCGAATAACGCTGAACGATCTTGGGGATCAGGGTGTTCAGAAACAGCTGGTAGGCGCCCAGGTACCAAGGCGGGCTCAGCCGGATGTCGCTGTGCTTGCGCCCGATCTTCAGCCGGTTCTCGAAGTACTGGTCGTTGATCACCCCGTCGGCGAGGCTCAGGAAGTAGGTGCGCTGGGTCTGTTTCAGGCGGTCCACGGTGCTGTTGTCCTCGATGATCCCCCGCAGCTCCTCGAACTTGAGCAGGTGATCGTAGAAGTCGTCGACGAAGCGGTCCACCAGGGAGCGGAACAGTTCGCGCTCGCCGGCGAGGGTGCCCAGGTCCTCCTCGGTGAGGTCCAGGTATTGCAGCTGCTGCGCACGGTCACGGGCCTGGATGCGCTTAAGGCCGGATTCGGTGGCGGACATATGGGAAAACCTCCTTAGTGGGGACGGAGAAATGGAACCCGTGACTTTGTTCGACGAGGAACGGCTTTTTTCCTTGTGGCGGAGGGACGCCGATGACGGCCAAGGAGTGGGAACAGGCTCTGGAGCGCCTCAGCTCCCGGTTGGAGACCATGCACATCGCCCGCTACGTGGAGCTATTGGACAACCCACGGCGACTGATCTACCTGAACCTCTTGGCGGGGCTTTTCCGGGGGGTCGGGATGGGGGTGGGCTTCACCCTGATCGGGGCGGCGCTGCTTTACGTGTTGAAGGCGTCCTTCATGCAGCACCTGCCCTACGTAGGCAAGGTGGTGGCCGACATCGTCCGCATCGTGCAACTGGAGCTGGCGCGGCGACCCTGAGGCCAGGATGGGGGCGGGCTACGGCGGGCACCCTATCGGCCGAGGGGGAGAGGGCGATGGAGGAGCCGGCTCGGCCGGGAGCGCGGCGGCTGCTACACAAAATGGAACGGGAGCTCGAAAAATATATTGAACGCTTGGAGGGGCGCAGAGTAGCGAGCCTGCGGGAGAGCACGGGGGAACTGGCCCTGGCGGACAACCACCCGGCGGACCTTGCCTCGGAGACCTTGGAACGCGGCAAGGATCTGGGGGCGGCCTGCGACCTGCGGCGACGGGTCCGCGCTTTGCAGGCGGCCCTGGATCGGCTGCGGGAGGGACGCTACGGCCGCTGCGCCGTCTGCGGCCGGGCCATCGAGCCGGAGCGCCTCGAGTTGGTGCCGGAGGCGCCCGCCTGCGCGGGCTGCGCCCGAGGGGAAACGGTGGGCCGTCCGGTGGAGGAGGAGGTGCTCCCCTGCTCCTTCGGCGGCAAGGAAGCTTGGGACCAGGTGGCCCGCTACGGCACCTCGGACTCGCCCCAGGACGACCCGCCGGTCGGGGACGGCCCCACGGGGGAAGGAAAAGCCTAGCAGGAGGGACAGGGATGAACATCCGGGCGGAACGGAGCGGGGAAAGGGGCTATTTCACGGTTGTCCTGGTGACGGTGCTGGTTTTCGTGCTGGACTTCTTCAGCAAGCTCTTCGTGATGCGCACCATGTTTGTCGGGCAAAGCATCGTGGTCATTCCCCACGTGTTCTATGTCACCTATGTGCAAAACCCGGGGGCGGCCTTTGGACTCCTGGCCAATCAGACCCTGCTTTTCGTCGTTGCCACCCTCCTGGCGGTCCTGGCCGTGGTGCTGCTGGCGCCGCGGCACTCCGGTATCGGGATGCGCTTTTCTTTGGGCATGTTCCTGGGGGGCGCCCTGGGCAACCTGGTGGATCACCTTTGGTTGGGTTCGGTGGTGGACTTTCTGGACTTTCGGATCTGGCCGGTATTCAACGTGGCGGACGTGGCCTTGGTGTTGGGAGTCTTCTCCCTGGCGCTGCAGTTGACGGCCCTGCCCGGACGGCGTCAGGAGAAGCAGGAGAAGGGCAGCACCTCCGGCTAGGCCTCGCGGCTCAGGATGACCTCGCAGGGGGCGCGCCGCAGGATCTCCAGGGTGGTCTTGCCCAGCACCTCGGCATGGGCCTTGCGGCCGACGGACATGACGATGACGTCGGCCTGCTCCTCCCGGGCCAGGCGGACGATGGCGTCCCAGGCGTGGCGGGCCGGCACCAGATGACGGGTACACTGCAGGCCGTGGCGGCTGGCCACGGCCTGGGCCGTATTCAAGACCTCGGTGCCGTGGGCCCGCTGGGACTCGTTGACCGCCGACAGGGGCAGGGTGAGGGGTACCTCCACCACGTAGACCAGGATCAGACGGGCGTTCTGGGGTTCCCCCAGGCGGGCCGCCAGCTCCACCGCCCGCTGGGAGGACAGGGCCTCCATGGTGGGCACCAGCACCGTGCGCAGCCGGTTGACGGCGCGGCGTACCTTCACCGCCGCCCGGGGCAGCTGGGGCGGGACCCGGAACATCCACCAAAGGATCAGTCCCAGAGCCAGCAGAAATCCTGCGGCGATGAGCACACCCAGGACATGGCTATCCGGAATGGCCGTGGTCGGCACCTCCCTCCACCTGCAGTGCCTCCTCGTATTCCTCCAACAGCTCGTACTCCTCGGAGTCCTCCAGGAGTTGGCGCTGGGAGGCGACCCAGTCGCGCGGCGCGCTGCCCCAAAGGGGCAGCTTGCGACTCCGCCGGTAGTACAGGTAGAAGACCAGGAGCAGGAGGATCCAGGCGGGGCCGGCGACGCGACCGATGGCGTGGGTGAGGATGACCTCGAAGAGGATCATGCCGACGCCCAGAAAACCCAGGATCCCCAAGACGGGAAAGGGGATCCGCCGGCCGCGGAAGGGGACGGGGATGTTCCAGGGCATGCGGAAAGGGCGGGGAGCCGCCGGATCGCGAAAGCGTAGCACCATCAGGGCGATGAAGACCAGGAGGTAGCCCAGGGAGGCACCGAAGGCGTACATGTTGGCCAGAATGTCCATGGCGCCCGAGGAGGTTGCGGCGTGGGGGCTGGGGCTCAGAAAGGCGGCCATGGTCATGACCGTGGCCAGACCGGAGAAGAGCAGGATGGTGCGGTAGGGGGTGGCGAACCGCGGATGCAGGCGGCTCAGGGAGCGGGGCAGCAGCTGCTGGCGGCTCATGGAGTAGCTTAGGCGCGAGACGCTCATGACCCCCGAGTTGGCGGAGATGTACACGATGGAGGCGGCCAGCAGGGCGATGGCGGGGCCGGCCGCCGCGCCGATCAGGGGGATGTGGCGCGCCAGGAAGGCTACCGGATCCCCTTGATGGCCGCCCAGAGCTTGCCAGGGGACCAAGCCGTTGCCCAGGACCGAGAAGGCCAGGGCGAAGAGCAGCACGTTCAACACCAGGGCCACGGCGCTGCGGGGGATCACCGTGGAGGGGCGGCGCGTCTCCTGGGCCACCTGGGAGATGGATTCGAGCCCCACGAAGGAGATGATGGCCAGGGAGGAGCCGTACATGAACTTGCCCGGAGAGGGGAACTGGGTGGCCAGCTGCTGGTGGAAGAGGCCGTAGCGCCAAGCCAGGGCGAACCCCACCACCACCACCACGGCCTGACCGGCGATGGCCAGCACACCCAGGTACTCGTTGATCCGGGAGGAGACGCGGATGCCCAGGTAGTTGAAGAAGACCAGGCTGAGGATGAGCAGGATGCTCTCCATCAGCCACAGGTAGTTGACGTAGAAGGGACCCAGCCTGGCCACGAAGGCGGCGGTGTCCGGCCCCAGGAAGTAGTTGAGGTAACCGGCAGCGGAGACGGCGAACAGGGCGATGTCGATGGTGTAGTCCAGCATCAGCGCGGCGCCGGCGATGAAGCCCCAGGCATCGCCCAGCCCCCGCAGGGTGAAGTACTGCCCGCCGCCGGCGGCGGGGTAGGTGGAGGCCAACTCCGTGTAGCAAAGACCCACCAGGACGTAGACCAGGCCGGCGGCCAGGAAAGCCACCGGCGTGCCGCCTTGGGCGGCGAAGGCCACCAGCCCAAGGGCGGTGAAGATGTCCGCCCCCACATCGGCATAGCCCCACATGAAGGAGCCCCAGATGGAGACGTCACGGCGCAGGCGTCCTACCTGGGGGGCCTTCTCCTCGGTGGCCAAAGCACCACCCCCGTTGAATCTGCCCCCGGCGGCGGGAATTGATCCCGGCCTGAGCAGGGCGGTAAAGCGACGAAAGCGAAATACCTCCGGCAGCGGCGGCGAGGCCACGGCCTCCGGTGGCTGATTTTAACACTGCGGATGCGCCAAGTCAAAGGGGAAGGCCGGGGCCTCTGGGTGAAGGGGGGAAGTTGGTGGAGGAGCGTCGTTTGGTGGTGGAGCCCGCGGGGGAAGGCTGGCGTTTGGACACCTATCTGGCGGGGCATCTTCCCGGAGTTTCCCGCTCGCGGGTGCAGGATTTGGCCCGGCAGGGCCTGGTGCGGCGCAACGGCGGCCCGGCCAAACCGTCGGCCCGGCTGGTCGCCGGCGACCGCTTGGAGGTGGGGTTGCCCGAGCCCCAGTTGGTGGACCTAGTGCCGGAGGATCTGCCGGTGCCCATCTGCTACGAGGATGCGGACCTGGTGGTGGTGAACAAGCCCCGGGGCATGGTGGTGCATCCCGCTCCCGGTCACCGGGGCGGCACCCTGGTCAATGCCCTGTTGAGCCGTCTGCAGCTGACGGAGCCGGTGGGAGATCGGCTGCGGCCGGGGGTGGTGCATCGCCTGGACAAGGACACCACGGGCCTCTTGGTGGTGGCCAAGAACACGCGCTCCTTGCATCGCCTGGCGGGGCAATTGGCCCAGCGCAGCATCTCCAGGGTCTATCTGGCCCTGGTGCACGGCGGGGTGCGGGAGGGACGCGGCGTGGTGGACGCGCCTTTGGGGCGGCATCCCGTGCGGCGCCAACTGCGGGCGGTGGTGGCGGACGGACGGCCCGCCCGGACCTACTGGGAGGTGCGGGAGCGGCTGGGGGCATACACCCTGCTGGAGTGCCGCCTGGATACCGGACGCACCCATCAAATCCGGGTGCACCTGGCCCACCTGGGGCATCCGGTGGTGGGAGACCCCCTCTACGGACCGCGCCGGGCGCCGGCCGGGGCGCCGGTGCTCTGCCTGCATGCCTGTCGGCTGACCTTCCGCCACCCGGGTTCGGGCGAGGAGATGACTTTCACCGCGCCACTGCCGGCAGATTTCGCTGCTTTCTTGGAGGAACTCCACCGTCAAGCGCGATGATTATCGGGATATATTCCCTATATTTATACAAAGCGTTCCTTTTCGCGGGAGCTTGACAAACGGGTGAATGCGTTGTACCATGACCACATACGTCGTTGTCATCCGGCTTTCTTCTTAGAATATGCGCAGCAACCGGCCATATTGGCAAATTGCGGTGAGGAGGAAAGCGGGATGGACGCGCGGCGGCGCGACGAACTGGAAGCAGCCTTGAGTCGGTGGTTTAGGGACCACGGTATGCTGCCGGTGCGCGTGACTCTGCCGGAGGGCGGTTTCCGGCTGGTGTGGGGGGACAACTTCGTGACGGTGAACGCCGACGGCGACATCGCCTACGGAGTGGAGAACACCCGGCTGGAGTGGAGCCTGCGCCAGTGCCTGTTGAACCTTTTGCATCGGATGCAGGAGGATCTGCCCGCGGCGGACCTGCCGCCCATCAGCGTGGACGAGGTTATCGACGCCCATGTCCTGGGCCGGCTGATCCGGGATCCGGCGGACCTGATTCGGGCCATCGGCGCCGGACGGGCGCTGCTCATCGGTGAGCGGCGCAGCGCTTGACGGCTCGGTGCCGGCGAGTTAAGATAGGCCTAGAGGAGATAGACAGACGGCCCAGCGGAGGTGAGGTTCGGTGCGGGAGACGATACAGGTGGCGGTGTCCTTCCTGATCTTCGTGGCCTTCGTGGCCTTCCTGATCGTGGCTCCGCCGGGCGGCAGCGCTGCGGCGGTGCAGAAGGCGGGCACCACGACGACCCAGACCCACAGCCAGACACCGGCCAAGAGCACCAGTTCCGGCTCCAGTTCCTCGCCGGGAGTGGGATGCGGCGGCTGAACCCAGACGGGGCCTCCTCTTCAACGAGGGGGCTCCGCTTGTTTCGCGGGTCGGATGCTCCCGAGGTAACGGTTCGGTGGCGTCCGATTCCTGGTCTCGGCTTTCCGCCCCGCGGGCTTGGAAACCTCTTGACGTGCGCCTTCCCTCCCGATATAATAGCTCGACATCAAAAGGTGTCCTTTAAATCAGTCCTGTGAGGCTGGCAAGGAGACCGCGAGGTAGCTTCTTGCCAGGCGGCGAGAAGCTTTTTTGCGCCCTGCGCGGAAGGAGGAGCACCGATGCTGCGGGAGAAGGCCAGGATAATGGACGCGGCGGGGATGGGCAGGGCCTTGCGGCGCATGGCCCATGAGATCGTGGAGCGGGAGGAGCCGGGAGAGGAACTGGCCCTGGTGGGCATCCGTCGGCGCGGGGTGCACCTGGCCCGCCGCCTGCAGGAGGAAGTGCGCCGGCTGACGCAGCGCGAGGTCCCCCTGGGGATCCTGGATATCACCCTGTACCGGGACGACCTGGTGGACCGCTCACCTCAGCCCGAGGTGCATCGCACCGAGGTGCCCTTCCCCGTGGAGGGCCGGCGCCTGGTGCTGGTGGACGACGTGCTGTACACCGGGCGCACCGTGCGGGCGGCCCTGGACGCCCTGGTTGACCTGGGACGCCCCCGGCGGGTGGAGCTGGCGGTGCTGGTGGACCGCGGCCATCGGGAGCTGCCCATCCGGCCGGACTACGTGGGAAAGAACGTGCCCACCGCCGCGGAGGAGATCGTGGAGGTACGCCTGCCGGAGGTGGACGGGGGGGTGGAGGAAGTGGTGCTGGTGGAGCGCCCGGCGCAGTGAAGGGCAGGGATCTGTTGGACCTGGCCGATCTGGGGGCGGACGAGTTGGAGACCGTGCTGGAGGCCGCCGCCTCCATGGAGGACGTGCTGGCCCGGCGGATCAAGAAGGTGCCCACCCTGCGCGGTCGATCCCTGGTGACCCTTTTCTTCGAGCCCAGCACCCGCACCCGCATCTCCTTCGAGCTGGCCGGCAAGTACCTCTCCGCCGACGTGGTGGGAGTGAACGCCGCCGCCGCCAGCGTGCAGAAGGGGGAGAGCCTGGAGGACACCGCCCGTACCCTGGAGGCCATGGGGGTGGACGCGGTGGTGCTGCGCCACCGCGCGGCCGGCGCGGCCGAGCTCTTGGCCCGCTGCCTGGAGGTGCCGGTGATCAACGCCGGGGACGGCATGCATGCCCATCCCACCCAGGGGCTTTTGGACCTGTACACCGTGCGCCGCCGCAAGGGAGAGCTGCGGGGGTTGAAGGTGGCCATCATCGGGGACCTGGAGCACAGCCGGGTGGCCCGCTCCGACCTGATCGGGCTGACCCGGCTGGGGGCCCAGGTGTGGGTGGCGGGTCCGGCCACCCTGCTGCCGCCGGGATTGGAGGGGCTGGGGGCCCGGGTGGCCGCCACGGTGGAGGAGGCTCTGCGGGAGGCCGACGTGGTCATGGCCCTGCGGCTGCAACGGGAGCGCCAGCAGCAGGGGCTGATCCCCGGCGGGGAGGAGTACGCCCGCTGCTTCGGCCTGAACCGGCAGCGCCTGGCTTTGGCCAAGCCCGACGCCCTCTTTCTACACCCCATGCCCCTCAACCGGGGGGTGGAGGTCACCTCCGAGGTGGCCGACGGAGCCCAGGCGGTCCTCTTCGACCAGGTGCGCGCCGGGGTGGCCGTGCGCATGGCGGTGCTCTATCTGCTCCTGGGAGGTGGCAACTAGTTTGGCCGAGTTTCTGTGGATCCGGGGCGGGCGGATCATCGACCCCTCGAGGGGGGCGGACGAGACGGCGGACCTGGTCATCCGGGACGGGCGGCTGACGGCCGAGGCACCGCCGACGGGCTGCCCGGTGCTGGACGCCCGGGGGCTTTGGGTGCTGCCGGGGCTCATCGACCTGCACTGCCACCTGCGGGACCCGGGGCAGGAGTGGAAGGAGGACATCGCCAGCGGCACCCGGGCGGCGGCCCGGGGCGGCTACACCGCCGTGGCGACCATGCCCAACACCGAGCCGGCGGTGGACACGCCGGCTCTGGTGGAGTACCAACTGGCCCGCGCGGCGGCGGTGGGCGGTTCCCGGGTGCTCTCGGTGGGGGCCATCACCGTGGGCCGGCAGGGGCGGGAGCTCGCCCCCATGGGCCAGTTGCGCGCGGCGGGGGCGGTGGCCGTCTCCGACGACGGGGCGGGGGTGGAACAGGCGGTGGTGATGTGGCGGGCCCTGCGCTACGCGGCCTCCTTCGGCCTGCCCGTCTTGGAGCACTGCGAGGACCGCAGCCTCTCGCGGGGCGGGGCGATGCACCGGGGGGCGGTATCCACCCGCTTGGGGTTGCCGGGGATCCCGGCGGAGGCCGAGGAGGTGGCCGTGGCCCGCGACCTGGTGCTGGCGGAGGCCACCGGGGCGCACCTGCACGTGGCCCACGTCTCCACCGCTCGGGCGGTGGAACTGATCCGGCGGGCCAAGGCCCGCGGGGTGCGGGTGACCTGCGAGGTGACCCCGCATCACCTGACGCTCACCGACGAGGCGGTGGCGCGATCGCGTTACGACCCCGACACCAAGGTGAACCCGCCGCTGCGGACCGAAGAGGACGTGGCCGCCTTGCGCGCGGCCCTGGCCGACGGCACCATCGATGCGGTGGCCACCGACCACGCGCCGCACGGCCCCGAGGAGAAGCGGTGCGAGTACGAGGCGGCGGCCTTCGGCATCTCCGGTTTGGAGACGGCCTTGGGGGTGCTGCTCACCACGCTGGTGCAGCCGGGCCTCTTGGCGCCTGCGGCGTTGGTGGAGCGGCTCACCTGCGGGCCGGCCCGGGTTCTGGGCCATCCGGGGGGAACCTTGGCTGCCGGGGCGGCGGCGGACGTGGTGCTGGTGGATCCGCGGGCCTCGTGGCGGGTGGAACCCGAGGCGTTCGCCTCCCGCGGCAGGAACACCCCCTTCAAGGGCTGGAACCTGACGGGACGGGTGGTGGCCACCCTGGTGGCCGGAAAGGCGGTGTGGCAGCTTGGCTGAAGCGATGAGCCTGATCCTGGAGGACGGGCAGGTGTTCCGCGGCGAAGGGCACGGCCGGGTGGCATCGGCCCTGGGCGAGGTGGTGTTCACCACCGCCATGACCGGCTACCAGGAGGTGCTGACCGATCCCTCCTACGCCGGACAGATCGTGGTCATGACCTACCCCCTCATCGGCAACTACGGGGTGGATCCGGCGGCGGACCAGACGGAGCGCCCGCGGGTGCGGGGCTTCGTGGTGCGGGAGCTTTGCGATCACCCGAGCCACAGCCGGTCCACCCAGACCCTGACCGTCTACCTGGAGCACCACGGCGTGCCGGTGCTGGCCGGGGTAGACACCCGGGCGCTGACGCGCCGCCTGCGTATCAACGGCACCATGGGCGGCATGCTGGTGCCCGGGGAGCCGCGGCCGAACCACCAGGCGGCGGCGGGGAAGGTGAACCTGGCGGGAGTGGTGGACGAGGTGACCTGCCGCCAGCCCTATGAACTGCCCGGTCCGGGACCGCATTTGGCGGTGCTGGACTTTGGGCTCAAGCGCAACATCCTGCGGGAGCTGTCGAAGCTTGGGTGCCGCCTGACGGTGTTTCCGGCCCGCACCCCGGCGTCGGAGGTGCTGGCCCAGCGGCCTGCCGGAGCGGTGTTGACCAACGGGCCGGGCGATCCCCGGGACATCCTCTGGGCGGCCACGGAGGCGGGGGTGCTGGCGGAGCGGCTGCCGGTCCTGGGCATCTGCCTGGGCCACCAGATCCTGGCCCTGGCCCTGGGAGCCGACACCTACAAGCTGAAGTTCGGTCACCGGGGGGCCAACCATCCGGTGCGGGAGGAGGCCACCGGCCGGGTCTCCATCACCTCCCAGAACCACGGCTACGCCGTGGCGGAGGAGTCCCTGGCGGGCACCCCCTGGGAGGTCACCCACCGCAACCTGCACGACGGCACGGTGGAGGGTCTCCGGCATCGGCACCGGCCGGTGTGGACCCGGCAGTATCATCCCGAGGCCTCCCCCGGCCCCTGGGACGAGCGGGAGCTCTTCGCCCGCTTCGTGGCCCTGGCCGAGAAAGGAGTTTAGCTTTGCCTAAGGACAAGAGTCTGCGCAAGGTGCTGGTCATCGGGTCGGGTCCTATCATCATCGGCCAGGCGGCGGAGTTCGACTACGCCGGCACCCAGGCCTGCCAGTCGCTGCGGGAGGAAGGCCTGGAGGTGGTCCTGGTAAACTCCAACCCGGCCACCATCATGACCGACCTGGGGGTGGCCGACCGGGTTTACCTGGAGCCCCTCACCCTGGAGTTCGTGGCCGCCGTGCTGCGCCGGGAACGTCCCGAGGGCCTCTTGCCCACCTTGGGCGGTCAGGTGGGCTTGAACCTAGCGGTGGAGTTGGCCGAGGCGGGGGTGCTTGCGGAGACGGGAACGCGGCTCTTGGGCACGCCCCTGGAAACCATCCGGCGGGCGGAGGATCGGCAGGCCTTCCGGGAGGCCATGCAGGAATTGGGGGAACCCATCCCCCGCAGCCGGGTGGTGCGGGAGGTGGACGATGGCCTGGCCTTCGCCGGGGAGGTGGGCTATCCGGTGATCGTTCGTCCCGCCTACACCCTGGGGGGCACCGGAGGGGGCGTGGCCGCCGATCCGGGCCAGTTGGCGCAGGTCCTGGGGCGGGGCCTGCACCTGTCGCCCATCGGGGAGGCATTGGTGGAAGAGAACATTCTTGGCTGGAAGGAGCTAGAGTACGAGGTCCTGCGGGACGGAGCGGACAACACCATCATCATCTGCAACATGGAAAACTTTGATCCGGTGGGGGTGCACACCGGGGACAGCATCGTGGTGGCTCCCAGCCAGACCTTGTCCGACCGGGACTACCAGTTGCTGCGCTCCGCCTCGCTACGCATCATTCGGGCCCTGGGGGTGCAGGGGGGCTGCAACATCCAGTTCGGGCTGCATCCGGTGACGGGGGAGTATCGGGTCATCGAGGTGAACCCCCGGGTCAGCCGGTCCAGCGCCCTGGCTTCCAAGGCCACCGGTTACCCCATCGCCCGAGTGGCGGCCAAGATCGCCGTCGGGCTCAACCTGCCGGAGATCGACAATCCGGTGACGGGCAGCACCAAGGCCTGCTTCGAGCCGGCCTTGGACTATGTGGTGGTGAAGATCCCCCGCTGGCCCTTCGACAAGTTCGCCCGGGCCGACCGGACCCTGGGCACTCAGATGAAGGCCACCGGGGAGGTCATGGCCATCGATCGCACCTTCGAGGCGGCCCTGCACAAAGCGGTGCGCTCTTTGGAGATCGGGGTCGTGTCCCTGGTCCTGCCCGGGGCGGCCGAGTGGTCCCGGGAGGAGCTGCTCGACGCGCTGTATCCGGGGGATGACCGGCGGCTGTTCCTCCTGGCGGAGGCCCTGCGCCGCGGGGAGAGCGTGGTCGAGCTGGCGCGGCGCACCGGGATCGACCCCTGGTTCCTGGACAAGCTGGCGGGGTTGGTCGCTCTGGAAGGGGAGCTTGCCCGGGGCCTGACCCCCGAGCTTTTGCTCCGGGCCAAGCGGGCGGGTTTTGCCGACCGCACCATAGCCGCCCTCGCGGGGACGGACGAGGAGCGGGTGCGCGGGCTGCGCCGCGCGGCGGGCATCGGACCGGTGTACAAGATGGTGGACACCTGCGCGGCCGAGTTCGAGGCCCGCACCCCCTACTACTACTCCGCCTACGAGGACCAGGACGAGACCGGACCCCTGGTCGGGCGGCGGGTGGCGGTCCTGGGCTCCGGCCCCATCCGCATCGGACAAGGCATCGAGTTCGACTGCTGCTCCGTTCATGCCCTGGGGGCCCTGCGGGAGGCCGGGGTGCGCTCGGTGATGGTGAACTGCAATCCCGAGACGGTCAGCACCGACTACGCCACCTCGGACCGGCTGTACTTCGAGCCGCTGGTGGAGGAGGACGTGCGGGAGATCCTGGAGCGGGAGCGCCCGGAGGGGGTGGTGGTGCAGTTCGGGGGCCAGACGGCCATCAACCTGGCCGGACCGCTGAGCCGTGCGGGTTTCCCCCTCCTGGGCACACCGCTTTCGGGCATCGATGCCGCCGAGGACCGGGAGAAGTTCGACCGGCTGCTGGCCGAGCTAGACATCCCGCGGCCGCCCGGGCGCATCGCCACCTCGCCGGCCCGGGCGGAGGAGGCGGCGGCCCAGATCGGCTACCCGGTGCTGGTGCGCCCCTCCTATGTCCTGGGCGGGCGGGCCATGGAGATCGTCTACACCCCCACCGACCTGCGCACCTACATGCAGGAGGCGGTGGCGGCCTCCCCCGATCAGCCGGTGCTGGTGGACAAGTACTTCCGGGGCAAGGAGATCGAGGTGGACGCGGTGGCGGACGGGTCGGCGGTGCTGATACCGGCTATCATGGAGCACGTGGAGCGCGCGGGGGTGCACTCGGGGGACTCCATCGCCGTGTGTCCCGCCCCGGGCCTCTCCCCGGTGGCCACCGAGCGGGTGGTGGAGTACACTACCCGGCTGGCTCGAGCCCTAAAGGTCTGCGGGCTGATCAACATCCAGTACGTGGTGCAGGGGGATCAGGTCTTCGTCCTGGAGGCCAATCCGCGCTCGAGCCGCACGGTGCCCTTCCTGACCAAGGTCACGGGGGTGCCCCTGGTCCGCTTGGCCATGCAGGCTATGCTGGGGCAGTCCCTGGCACGGCAGGGATATGCCGGCGGACTTATGCCGCCGCCGCCTTACGTGGCGGTGAAGGTGCCGGTGTTCTCCTTCGGCAAGCTGATCCGGGTGGACACCTCCCTGGGACCCGAGATGAAGTCCACCGGGGAGGTCATGGGCATCGACGACGACTTCGGCCTGGCCCTGTTCAAGGGACTCCTGGCCGCCGGCTACCGCCTGCCGCCCGGAGGGACGGTGCTCGCCACGGTGGCCGATCAGGACAAGGCGGAAGTGCTGCCGGACATCCTGCGCTTGGCGCAGTTGGGGTACCGCATTGCGGCCACGGCGGGCACGGCGGCGGCTCTGCGGGAGCGGGGGCTGACGGCGGACCCGGTGGCGAAGATCCGGGATGGCTCGCCCCACATCCTGGATCTGATCTCCCGGCGCGGTGCCCAACTGGTGGTCAACACCCTGACCCAGGGGCGCGGCCCGGAACGCGAAGGCTTCCAGATCCGGCGGGCGGCGGTGGAACACGGCATCCCCTGTCTCACCTCCCCGGATACCCTGCGGGCCTTTCTGCACGGCTTGGAGGCTAGCCGCAATGCCGCTGAAGGGCCCGGGGTGTGTTCCCTGCAGGAATACCTGGCCCGGGTGCCCCAGCCGGTGCGGGATGTCGGGTGAGGACCGCGATACGGCCCGCTGAGCGGCTGATCCTGGCCTTGGACGTGTCGCAGCTGACCGAGATGGAGCGGCTCCTGGATCAGGTGGGAGACCTGGCGAGCACCGTGAAGATCGGCCTGGAGCTGTACACCGCGGCTGGGCCGGCGGCGGTGGCCGCGGCCAGGCGGCGCGGGGCGGCGGTCTTCCTGGACCTCAAGTACCACGACATCCCGGCCACCGTGGAGCGGGCGGTCCTGGCCGCGGGCCGTCTGGGGGTGGAGTTCTTGACCGTGCACGTCGCCGGCGGACGGGAGATGCTGCGCCGGGCGGTGGGGGCGGCGGAGGGTGCGGTGCGCCTGCTGGGCGTGACGGTGCTGACCAGCTGGGACGAGGCTTCCCTGGCGGCCGAGGTGGGGCTTCGCCGCAATCTTTCGGATCAGGTGCTCTTTTGGGCCGAGCTGGGACGGGAATGCGGCTTGGCCGGGGTGGTGGCCTCGCCGCAGGAGGCTGCCGCCGTCAAGGGCAGGTGCGGTGCGGATTTCCTGGTGGTCACCCCCGGCATCCGCCCCGCCTGGGCGGTCCGGGACGATCAACGCCGGGTGGCGACCCCGCGGGCGGCGCTGGAGGCCGGCAGCGACTATCTGGTGGTGGGCCGGCCCGTCACCCAGGCGGCGGATCCTCGGGAGGCCATCAGACGCACCTTGGCGGAGATGGCGGGATAGGGGAGGGCGGGACCTGCCCGGCCGGAGCGGTCGCTCAAGGTTGGCGGCGAAAAGTTCGATATATGAAGTGACGGATCGACAGCTACGGGGGCGAGCCGATGGCGCAGAGCAAGAAGCCGGTGCAACGATCCAGGCGGCGCCGGCGCGGAGTGGAGAACATCGGCGAGGAGCAGGCGCACGAGGCTACGGGGATGATGCGTTGGCTTTTGACCTATGCCGACCTGATCACCCTGCTCATGGCCTTCTTCGTGATCATGTATGCCGTGTCGCGGGTCAATAACCAGCGCTTCTCCTTGCTGCGGGAGGCGCTGCAGACCGCGTTCAACGGCATGCCGGCGGCATTCCAGGTGTCCCGGCCCATCCCGCAGAGCGGGCAGCAGCCCACCGTGCAGGTGCCGCCCAGCCAGACCATGCAGAACCTCTACCGGCAGGTCCAGGCGGCCATCCAACAGTTGGGGCTCAAAGGGCAGATGCAGGTGACCATGCTGCAGCAGGGGGTGGACATCCGCCTGCCGGACAAGGTGCTTTTCCCCGAGGGGCGCTCGCTGCTCCTGCCCTCCGCCCACCCGGTGTTGGACCGGGTGGCGGCGCTGTTGAAAAACCTTCCCAATCCTGTCAGCGTGCGGGGCTATGCCGACGATCTCCCCATTCACACCACGAAGTACCCCTCGAATTGGGAGCTGTCGGGATATCGGGCCACCAACGTGGTGCACTACCTGATCGCCCAAGGAGTGACGCCCTCCCGCCTGTCGGCCACTGCCTACAGCCGCTACCGGCCGCTGTACCCCAATACCACCGCGCACTACCGGCAGATGAACCGTCGCGTGGAGATCGTGGTGCTGCGCAACGTTCAGGCCGCCGGGACGGCCCCCTAGCCCGGGAATGGTAGTTAGGAACGGCTGATGGTCACGGGGGCGAGGAGGGTGGTCAGTTTGTCAGGCCTCCTATACATCCATATCGCGCACGCGAGCAGCCCATCATCTTGCGTAAAGGGAGATGGGGGGGCTATGGGTGCCACGGCCCGGATTAATCTGGTACTGGATCGAGACGTGGCGGAGGCGCTACGCCGCGAGGTGCCCCGGCGCCAATGGGGGAAATTCGTGACCCAGGCGGTGGGGAGGCCCTGCGGCAAAGGCATCTGTTGGAAGCTATCGAAGCGAGTTCCGGAACCTGGCAAACGGCGGAGCATCCGGGACTTTCCCGCGTCGACGGGATCTTGAACTGACTGGCTGGCGAGCGCCGCAAGGCGGGATGCGGCCTGAACCGCAGGTGAAAGTGGTCCTGCTGGACGGTTCGTTTATCATTGCCCACCTGCGGGGCCTAGGGGGCGTCCGAGGCGCTTTCATAAAGTTGGCGAAAGCACATTCCCTCGGCACGCGCGCCATCACCCGTTTCGAGGTGGTACGTGGTATGCGGGCTTCGGAAGCCCCGCCCATTTCGTCCCTGCCGAAAGCGATCCTGACGCTGCCGGTGGATAACGCGGTGGCCGATTTGGCCGGGGTTTTCCAGGCCGCCGGACGACGCCCGCTAGCAGGCACAAGCGGCCTGCTTACTGGTGTTTATTTTGCTCTCCAGCCCCGGCAATGGTTGGACTGGTTATCGGTATCTCGCATCCGGGGGACAGGTTCAGATGGGGTGCCCTCCCATTCCCAGGGACTCGTCGACGGTGAAGACGAAGCGGCTCAGCAGACGGTGGGGAAAAATCGCTTCGATGATCAAGGCCCGCGAAATCCAGCTGCCTGGTAGCCGCGCCGTGTCTTGCGCTCCTCTATCACGCGGTGGTGTCAACAGTGGCCCGATTTGCCTGACAAACCGCGACAACCGTCGTTCGTGCCGCCCCTGCGCGGGGACCGTTTCCGGGCCGATCCTCCGGTGCGCCAGTTCGGATCGGCAACCCGCAGGGAGTCGCGTTGCGCCTCTGGGGGCATGCCCCTGCACCGTTCACACAACGCCAACACCAGCCCTACCACATTGCGTGAGGACCTTGCGGCCCTCGGGCTTTGAGCTTCCGCCGGAAGTGCTCCGGCTGGGCCGATCGGTTCCGGGACCACCGAAACCCATCAGGCCGGGAGGGCATCCGCCATTCCGTCGTTGACCCTCGAAGCTGCGCCTCCGTTTCCGGCGCGTCTTGGTTCAGTCGCCGCCTTGACCTCTTCCTTCGTGGGATACCGGAAGGTCCGGTCCCACTTGGGCTTCAGGTTCAAGGCCGCAGCCACGTTCGCATCTCCAGTCCAGCCGCAGTGCCCGCAAGCCAGCCGGCTGGGATAGCCGGCACCGCCGGGGGAGAACCTCTCCGCCAAACGGTGACACTTGGGGCATGCTCGACTGGTCCAGGCCGGGTTTCGCTCCACCACCAGGATGCCGTGGATCAGGGCCAGGTGCCTCGCGTACTTCACCACCTTTCCGCGCAGCCAGTAGGAACGTTTCCGGTTGGTGCGCCGGCTCCAGGAAAGGCCCCGCACGGGCCGGTAGGGCCGCAGGTGCTCGAAGACCAGCACCTGGAGGCCGAGCGTCACCGCCCAGGTGACGAGCCGTGCGGCTGTTTGCC
>JAJZIM010000113.1 GCA_021810565.1 Bacillota bacterium | reverse complement strand
GCTCACCTCCGAGCTGTTCGAGTTCGTCCCGGAGGCCGATCCGTCAAAGGGCACCGTCGTCCGCCGTCGGCTGCGCATCGGCACCGCGAAATTCCCCGTGGGAGAGATCTCCTACCGGGCGCATCGTACGCACGGCATCCCGGCGTCCATCCATGTTTCCGTGGAAGGCGGGCAGTGGTTCGTCTCCTTTGCCGCCGAGGATCCGGCGGTTCCCGGCGGAAAGCCGGAGGATGCCGCCGAGCGGATCGCCGAGGATCTGCGCTACCTGTCGGAGGGGCAACTTTTGGAGCGCACCCTGGGAGCCGACCGTGGAGTGGCGAAGCCACTCATGACGTCCGACGGGCGGGTCTTCGACCTGTCGGCGGTGCAAAGAGAGCGCGTCGAAAAGGCCCGGCGGCGGCGGAAGCGGTGGCAGCGGCGGGCCGCCCGGCGCGGGAAGGGTAGCCGCAACCGGAAGAAAGCCTACCGAAGGGCTGGCCGCTACGCCCGGTACGAGGCCAACGTCCGCCAAGACTACGCCCACAAGACCAGCCATGCCCTGGTGGCCGACGACAGGCATGACCTGTACGCCTTCGAGGACCTGCGGATCGGCAACATGATCCGCAAGCCGAAGGCCAAGCGGGACGGAAACGGGAGGTGGCTGCCCAACGGAACCCGGGCGAAGGCCGGGCTCAACCGGGCCATCCTGGCGTCGGCATGGGGACAGATGGTGTCGTTCACCCGCTACAAGGCGCTTCGCGCGGGCAAGCTGGTCGTCGTGGTTCCATCGGCCTACAGTTCGCAGGAGTGTGCCGCCTGCGGCCACACTCACCCGGACAACCGGCCATCACAGGCCGAGTTCGTCTGTCACGCTTGCGGACATCGGGACAACGCCGACCACAACGCCTCCGTGGTCATCGCCCGCCGGGGAGCGCGGAAGCTTCTCTCCGGGGAGCCGCTGGCGCCGGAGGGAAAGTCCGTCAAGATGTTTCGGAAACTAGGGCCGGAACGGTCCGAAGTCACGCCTGGGGAGATTGCGGAAGACGCTGGGGGCCGAAGGCTTCCGGCGCGGCGGTCGCCGAGCCAGGAAACTCCGGGGGCGACCCCGGAAACCCCCGCCTCAAGCCGCACGGCTTAGGCGGCGGGAGAGTTCATGGTCCATCAAGCCTCGCCTCCTCCAAGCCCGACCAGCGACATGGAGCTGACGCTCAGGAGAAGGAACTCCTGGCGCATCGAGAAAATATCCAGCAACCGGGTGGAGGTGGTGGGCACCGACAGCCTGCACACCTCTCCCGTTAATCTGTTCGACCTCAGGATAACCGCCGCGGGCATACTCCGGTTTCTGCCAGTCACCGCTCCCATAAACCGAAAAGGCCGGCGACGTCCATCCAGCGGTGGTCCTCGCCGGTTTTTGGCTGCGTCTCTATGACCGTCGCCCCCGCCCCCCCAGAAGAT
Source organism: Bacillota bacterium (assembly GCA_021810565.1). Classification (GTDB taxonomy): domain Bacteria; phylum Bacillota; class Sulfobacillia; order JAJZIM01; family JAJZIM01; genus JAJZIM01. The sequence goes on along the minus strand of JAJZIM010000113.1, from coordinate 2,249 downwards.
GGGCCAGCCTCCCCTGCCGCTGCCGCCGATCTTGCCGCCGGCCCTTTAAGCTCCTCCCGCCGCAGCCGGCCGGCACGCCTGCCGGGGCGCGAATCTCCCCTGGTCCAGCAGCACCGTGCCGGGGGGCAGCGCCAGGCGGCGCGGCGGCCGCAGGAACACCTCCCGGCTGGGTACACAGCCGCACCCCGGCCCATACAGCAGGGCCGGATCGTTGGCGCACACCGTCACCAGGACGTGGCGATCCCCCCGTCGGCGCGGCTGCGTGCCCTCGATGAACAGCGCGCGCTTGCGGTCCCGGGCCGGGGTATAGGGTCCGGGCAGCAGTCCCGAGCGGTCACTCACCACCTCCGACACCAGGCCGGGGGGCTGCGGGAAGGCCCTGGCCGGCCGGCCGGCCAGGGCCCGGCGCATGAGGTCCCGCCAGATGGGACCGGCGTAGGTGGCGCCGTAAACTGCCGGCTGGGGCCTTGCGTCATCGTAGCCCTCCCACACCCCGGCCACCAACTGGGGGGTGTAGCCCACGAACCAGCCGTCCCGCCCGCGGCTGGAGGTGCCCGTCTTGCCCGCGGCCGGGCGGTGCAGGGCAAACCCGCTCCCGGTGCCGTAGCGAAAGACGTTCTCCAGCATCCGGGTGATCAGGTAGGCCACCCGGGGGTCCAGCCGGGCCAGGGTCCGGTGCCTGGGCCGCCAAAGGACCCGGCCGAGCGGGCCCGTCACCCGCAGCACCGCCAGGGGTCGTGGTCGGCGCCCGCCGGCGGCGAAGGTGGCATAGGCGTCCACCATCTGCAGCAGGGTCACGCCCCGGGTCAGCCCGCCCAGGGCCAGGGCCAGGGTGTGGTCGTTGCGCGCCCCGCGGTTCACCAGGGGCAGGCCGAAGGTGCGGGTGGCGGCGCGGTAGCCGGCGCCGATCCCGATGCGCTGCAGCAGCTTCACCGCCACGGTGTTGTCGGAGATGGCCAGGGCCCGGCGCAGGGTCAGGTAGCCGTGGAACTTGCGGTTCCAATTGTGGGGCCAGACATGGCCGTGCACCACCCGGAAGGGGGTGTCGGCGATCACCGACATGGGGGTGTAGCCCCGCTCCAGGGCGGGGGTGTACACCGCCAGGGGCTTGATGGCCGAGCCAGGCTGGCGGTAGGTCTGGGTGGCGCGGTTCAGGGCGAAGGGCACCGGATGGGTCCGCCCCCCCACCATGGCCAGGATGCGGCCGTCAGCGGGATCCATGGCCAACGCGGCCGCCTGGGGACCTTTGGCCAGCGGTACCCCCCGCATCCCCCGGGCCACGGCGGCCTCGGCCGCCGCCTGCACCCGCGGGGACAGGGTGGTGTAAACCCTGAGGCCCCCGGCCAGCACTCGGGCCCGGCCCACGCGCCGCTCCAGCTGCTCCAGAACGTAGTCGGTGAAATAGGGGGCGGGATAAGAGACGGCGAAGGAGCCGGGATCCAAACCCAAGGAAGCGCGATCGGCCCGGACGGCCGCCGCGGCGTCGATGTATCCCCGACGCGCCATGCGCTCCAGCACCTGCGCCCGGCGAGCCCGGGCTCCCGCGGGGTTCACCAGGGGGTCCAGGGCGGAGGGGGCCGCCGGCAGCCCGGCCAACAGGGCGCACTGGGCCAGGTCCAGCCGCGACACACGGCGGTGGAAATAGATCTCGGAGGCCGCCTGCACTCCGTAGACCCCCTGCCCCAGGTAGACGTCGTTCAGGTACAGGTCCAGGATCCTGGCCTTGGAGTATCGCCGGGCCAGGACGATGCCCAGGATGAACTGCTGGATCTTGCGCACCAGGTCCTTGCGGTCGGACAGGAAAAGGTCCTTGGCCAGCTGCTCGGTGATGGTGCTGCCGCCCTGCACCGCCCGGCCCGCCGCCAGGTCCGCCGCCGCCGCCCGCAGGATGCCCCGCGGATCGAAGCCGGGATTCCGATAGAAGCGGGCATCCTCGGTGGCCACCACCGCCTCCTGCAATGGGCGGGGGATTTCCCGCAAGGGAACCGGCGCGTTGGGATGCTCCAGGTTCACGGAGGCATACGGCCGGCCCTGCGCGTCGTACAGCACGGTGGTGCCCGGCAGGAGCGGCGGCCCCCAGGCGGCGGCGGGCATGGTCCAAAGCGCCGCCGCCGTGAGGGCGACCGCCAAAGTGGTTGCCCCGGCCAGCGCAGCGGCCGACAGCCGCAACCACGGCCGGGGCCTGCCCAGGCGGCGCGCCAGCCGGCGGGGCGGCAGTTCCCCCGGGGCGGCACCGCAGCGGCGGCAAA
>JAJZIM010000055.1 GCA_021810565.1 Bacillota bacterium | reverse complement strand
GGCGGCGGGGCGGGCGGCGCCGGCGGGAGGGGGTGGGTTGGGCCGCCGGCCGGGGCGAAGCGCCCCCCGGCCGCACCGCGGTACCGGCAGGGAAACGGGGATGGTGGCTAGAAGAAATACCCGCGGCTCGAGAGGGGAGGGGTTGTCGATGCGACCAGGCAGCGGCTATACCCGCCGCAAGCTGCTATTGGATGCTGCCGAATCCCAGGAGGGGGAGGACCTGCGGCTTTTGCCCCTGGAGCTCGTCCTGCTCAGCGGATCACCGGCGCGGCTGCGCCTGGCGGTGCGCCGTCGGCGGGGCCGCTGGCGTCCGGTGTTCCTGGAGCTCCCGCCGGCGGTGCAGGAGGAGGACGAGGCGGCCCTGGAGCGGCTGGAGTGGGTTGTATGGGGGAAGGGGGACAACCCGCCCCGCTGTCCGGCGATGCTTTGGAGCTGGGAGCTTTCCGAGCCACAGCCTTGCCGGGTGGCGGCTTGCGCCGGTGCGCTGGGACCGCGCCTGCCCTTTCCCGAGCAGCTGCGGCGAAAACCGGGCGGCAACCCGTGGGCCTGGTGGGAGGGGCGGCTGACGGCCCAGGCCTTCATCCGGCAAAGTCGGCGGGATCCCAGCCGTCGGGTGGTGGCGGCCTTTCCCACCGTGGAGGAGTGGTTCAACGCCTTCCCGCTGGCCCAGGATGCCAGCTACCTGTACCACCTGCAGTGGCTGCGCGCCTTCCAAACGGACTTGGCGCGGGCCGGGGTCAAGGTTACTTGGGTGCGGGCCTGGGCGGTGGACCGGGAGGGCTCGTTGACGGAGCCGCGCCTCGTGGTCGCCCGGGAAGTGCCGCGGCTGGGCCGCCTGGCGCCGCGGGAATCGGTGGCGGAAGTTGGCTGCCAATGCGCCGAGCGGCGGGCCGACCCGGTGGACGGCGCCTGGCACCTGACCCTGCACACGGCGCTGCCTGGCTCCCGCCGGGCGGACTTGGCGCTGTTGACTTGGCGGGACCGGCAGGGGCGACCGGGTCTGCGCCAAGCCCTGTGGTTGCCCAGGCCCCTGGCGCCGGGGAGCGTGCGCCGCTGGACGGAGGACGTGACCCGGGACATCGTCGCCGGGGGGGACGAGTTGGCGGTCTGCCCCGGGCTTTTCCCCCTGACCATGTGTTCCCGTTGCCGGCGGCCCACGGCGGTGGACGGCTGGTCCGACCCGCGCCTGGGGGAGGTCGCCTATCAACTGAAGGTGACCCTGGAGCGCACCCGGCCGCCGGTGTGGCGGCGCATCCTGGTGCCGGGATCGTACAGTCTGTGGGACCTGCACGTGGCCATTCAGGACGCCATGGGCTGGCTGGACTGCCATCTGCACGAGTTTGAGCAGCTCGACGGCGAGCGTTTCGGCCTGGCCGTCTACGACCCCTACGACGAGGAAGATACCTGCCTGCCGGACTGGGACGTGGGGATGGCGGAGGTATTCGGGATGTCGCCGCTATTGCGCTACCGGTACGACCCCGGGGACGGGTGGGATCACCTGGTGGAGCTGGAAGCGATTTTGCCCCGGGACGGCGGCAACTATCCGCGCTTGGTGGACGGGGCCCGGGCCTGCCCGCCCGAGGACTGCGGCGGGACGGACGGCTATGGGAAGCTGTGCCGGGGCGAATATTGGGAGGAGGACGCCTATCCCGAGTTCGTTCCGGAGGCTTTCGACGCCGGCAAGGCGGTGATGAGCGACCCGCGAGCGCGCCTCTACGACCTCTTGTCTTCCGAGTAAGGGGGGGCCGCGATGGTCGGGGGATTTTTGCAGCAGCTGAACCCGCAGCAGTTGGCGGCCGCAACGCACTCCGCCGGCCCGGTGTTGGTGGTGGCCGGTCCCGGCAGCGGGAAGACCCGGGTCATCACCCACCGGGTGGCCTGGCTGCTGGGGGAGGGGGTGCCCCCGGAGCGCATCATCGGGGTGACCTTCACCAAGCGGGCGGCCGAGGAGATGCGCCGGCGGGTCCGGGACCTGGCGGGGTCGGCGGCCGACCGGGTGTGGCTCGGCACCTTCCACCACGCCTGCGCGCGGCTGCTGCACGAGTCCGGTCGGCGCTTCACCATCTACGACCGGGACGATCAAACCCGGACGGTGCGCGCGGCCCTGCAGGACGTGCTGGGGCCGGAGCGCTCGCGCCTGGTGCGACCCGCGCCGGTGGTGGGGGTCATCGCGGCCTGCAAGGCCCAGGGGCTGGGCCCCGACGACCTGGCGGCGGTCTTGGAGCAGGGCCTCCCGGAACCCGGCGCCGGATACGCCGCGGCGCGACGGCGGCTGCGGGAGGAGGCGGGCTTCGAGTTCGAGGCGGTGCTCGCGCCGGTGTTCGCCCGTTACCAGGAGCGCCTGGGGGAGGCCGGGGCCCTGGACTTCGACGACCTGCTCCTGGAGACGGCGCGGTGGCTGCGGGACCTGCCGGTGGCCCGCGCTTATGCCGACCGCTTCCTTCACGTGCTGGTGGACGAGTTCCAGGACGTGAATGCGGTGCAATATGACTTGGTGCGGCTTTGGGGCGCCCTGACCACGAACATAACCGCGGTGGGGGATCCGGACCAGGCCATCTACGCCTGGCGGGGCGCCGACTGGCGGGTGCTCGGCCGCTTCGAGGCGGACTTTCCCCACCGGCGGCTGATCCTGCTGGAGCAAAACTACCGCTCCACCCAGTCCATCCTGGACCTGGCCGACGCGGTCATCCGGGACAGCCCCGGCCACTACCCGCGACGGCTGTGGACCGAGCGGGGGGAGGGCGTCCCGGCGCAGCTGTGGGCGGTCGCCGACCCGGGGGCGGAGGCCCGCCTGGTGGCCGAGGAGGCGGCGCGCCTGGTGGGGGAGGAGGGGTTTTCCCCCCGGGATTGCGTCGTGCTCTACCGCACCAATGCCCAGTCCCGGCCCTTCGAGGCGGCCCTTTTCCGCCACGGTTTGCCCTACTGCGTGCTGCGCCGACCGCCCTTCTTCGAGCGGGCCGAGGTCAAGGACGTGCTGGCCTACCTGCGCTTGGCGGCGAACCCCCGGGACGAAGCGGCCTTACTGCGGGCGGTGGCGGTGCCGCGGCGGGGGGTGGGGGCACGCTCCCAGGCTGCCTTCCTGGCCTGGGCGCGTCAGGTGGGGGCGAGTCCGGGGGAGGCGGCGGCCGCCGGGCGGTTTCCCCCCGGGCTGGGAGGCCGCGCCGCGACCGGGCTGGCCGCCTTCGGGGCCCTCCTGCGGGAACTTGCGGGGCCGCTGCCCGTGGCCGAGGCGGTGCGCCGGGTGGTGGAGGGAGCGGACTTTCCAGCCTACCTGGCCGCCTCCGGTCCCGCCGAGTACCAAAGCCGCATGGACAACCTGGCCCAACTGGCGGCGGCCGCCGCGGAATTCGACGCCCGGGACGCCCAGGGCGCCCTGGTGGCGGGCTTTCTGGAGGAGGCGGCCCTGCTGAGCGACGCCGACGTCCGGGATCTGGGCTCGGAGGCGGTGACGCTGGGCACCTTCCACGCCGCCAAGGGGCTGGAGTTTCGCGCCGTGTTTCTCACCGGTTTGGAGGAGGGCTACCTGCCGCATCGGCGCAGCCTGGAGGAGGAGGAGTGGGAGGAGGCCGACTCGCCGGCCCGGGGAGAGGAGCGGCGGCTGTTCTTCGTGGGTATCACCCGGGCCAAGGACCGGGTGTACCTCACCTATTGCGCCTACCGGGGCTTCGAGGAACGCGAGCCTTCCCGCTATTTGGAGCAGATCCCCTCCCATCTCCTGGACCGGTGCGCCACGGAGTGAGGACGGATCCGACGAGAGGAGGCGCAGACGATGCCCAAACCGTCCCGGTTCCATCGCCAGACCCGCCGCCGGCGCAGCGTCGAGTTGCCCATCGGCCCGGCCCTGGATAGTACCATCGATCACGACCTGACCTGTAGACCGCCTTGGGGCGTGAGCTGGTGGCGGGTAGGCCGGCACCCGGAGGGGTACGCCCTGGCGGCCGTCCAGACCTTCTTCCTGGGGAGTGCATGGTACCTGATCCTGCGCCTGCAGGTGCGACCGGACAGCCAGGCGGCACAGGTGCGGGGCCCCTTTTCCACCCGGGAAGCGATGCTGTCGATAGCGCGGGAGCTGGTGCGGGAGAGATCCCAGCTTCACTGGGGGAAGCCGCCGCCGTTGCCGGAGGATGCCCTTCCTTGGGACGGCTTGCGGGAATGGCTGGCGAAGGGGTGGCCGCACCGGGAAGACTTCCTGGCGTCCTTCCGCATCAATGCAGGAGGGCAGAGCACGGCGCGGGTGGTTCCCGGCCCAGACGGCTGGTTGCTGGAATTGCAGCTGGATGACCGTTTCGAACCGCTGGTGTCCTTGGAGCCGGAACAAGCGGCCATGCTGCGCGACGCCGGGCCCGGGATCGTGGGCCTGGGAAGCAAATGGCGACCGAAACCGCTGCTCTTCGTGGAGACGGCCGGGGAGGCGGCGGACATGGACGCCTTGGAGCAAGGTATGTTGATCCGATACTGCTTGTCCCAAGAAGCCGTGCTGGAGGAAGCCTGAGGGGTCCTGACGCGCAGGAGCAGCCCAACGGGCAGGGGACGGGAGCGTGGAAATCCTCCCCGGCGGCAGTCGGGGCCGGCGATGAAACCGTCGGTATGGCGGTTGCGCATCACCCGATGTAGGCGGCAGCGTCATCGGCCCGACGAACACGGGGAATGCCCTGGTCAAAGCACCAAGGGCAGCGGCTCCGGCCGGAAGCCGAAGCCGCCCAGCCGGCGCGTCCGCTCCATCGCGGGCAGGGGGCCGGCACCTCCCAGACGGCTTGCTTGGGGCCGACACCGCTGCGCTGCCCGTCCCTGGTTCAACGGCAAGCTCCTAACCCGAAGGATTCCCGCCTTTGGCAGCGAATATTTCGTAGGGCGCGGTCCGCTCGAAAAGCGCCGACTGGAACAGCCTCGCGCTCTCCGGCGTAACCTCGGCCACGAAGCCGTCGTCTATGTGCATCTTGTCTTCCCTCAGGAGCTTCTCGTATGTCCCCCTCGCGTCTTCCTCCCGGACGAACCGGAAACAGGATGCCGCCAGGTATTCCCGGTTCAGCTCAAAGGCCAGCCAGCGGCGTTCAAGCATCTCCGCCGCCTCCCCGGTGGTGTTAGAGCCGGCGAAGAAGTCCAGCACCAGATCACCGGGGTCCGTCAGGAACCGGATGAAGAACGCCGGAAGGGAGACCGGGAAGCGTGCGGGATGCCCCTTCAACCCGGCGGCTTTGCAGCAGCGCAGATACTTGCTGTTGCTTTCCGTGTTGGGGTATTGGAGGAGGTTGGCCGGCAGCGCCCCGCCGTTGTCGTGGAAGTTCGCGGAGATATCGTGGCCCGAGGGGCGCTTTGCGGGGGTGTAGAACCGCTCCTTGTCCTTCAGCAGCTTGCGCATGCGGTCGGAATAGTCCACCAGCACGTTCTTGATGTTTGTCTTGGGATAGTCGGACTTGGAGAACCACCAGACGGTATTCACGGTGTCCTTTACTCGTATCTTCCGCTTGTTCACCCATTCTATCGGCGAAGGGAGCTTCGACGGGTTGTTCCAGAAGAACTCTTCCGCCAGGTTGTACCCCAATTGCTCGCAAAACCTGATCAGTATTTTATAGTTGTACAGGGAGCGCACGGGACGACCCTTTTGGTACGCTCCTCCCAGATCCAAGACAAAGCTGCCATCATGCTTCAACTTCGGTTTCAAGGCTCTGGCAAAATCCGCGAGCCAATCCACATATTCGTCTTGTTCCTTGTTGCAGTATTCCTTTTGGCGCAGCAACGCGAAGGGTGGCGATGTTATAGCCAGGTTTACTGCATTGTCTTTAAGTTGTTCCAGAAGTTGCAGGTAATCGCCGAGATAGGACTTGCCTAAGTTAGTCTCGTATAACGGCATCTCCATCATGTTATGTTCCCCTTTCCGTAAATTGTGAAAGAAGGTCTTGCTATTGCCGCTGAAACCCGCTGGCGACATCCGAGAACTCCTGCGTGTTGGTGACTTCATTCAAGGTATTGCAGATGACTACAAGGTGCGGAATGTTTTTGATGACAGCGGCTACAAGACGTTGTTGCTGCTCAAATACTTTGGCTTGGTGAAAATCGAAGGCAGGCAGGGAGACGACGTGCTGGATCAAAAAACCGGAAAACACTATGAGATGAAGACCGTGAACCTGCTGAACGCCCACGGGCAGTTTAGGCGGAACCCTGGCATAACCACCTGCCATCATGTGAATACCGACGTGATCACCCGATATAGAAAGGTGGAGGCCCGGATAATAGGTGTTTTCTTCGGCCATCGGCCGGCAAGGATCTATGAAATGCCAACGGCTGAGTTGGAGCAGTTTTTTTCGGCATGGGAAAAGCAACTCACTACGAGGACGCACATAAACAACCCCAAGATTCCCTTTCCGAGGGTCGTTGACCTGGCGACCTGCCATTTTTGGGATAAGGACTACGATCAGTGCTTCACTTGACGTCTGCTGCTGTCTTCCGTGGCCCCCTAACACCTTCGACGCCGCTCCTGTAAGTCCTTCTCGTCGTGGTAGTTTTGGCCTCTTTGGGGGAGTCACGGACAGCTGCCACGGCAACGTCGGTCCGGTGCGCTCCCGCCTCCGACGGCTGTATGGCTGGGGCGTGGGAGAGCCCCTAGGCCGGGCGCAGACGTCGCAGCAGTGCGCGATCTATTGGCCCAAGGGCCGAAGAGCTGTTGCGACAGGCGCAGTGGTACAAACCCCGCATGCCTCCCTTGCTCCTGAACGATGCTCGGCCGCCACGTTCCGCCAGCGAATACATCGAGCTGAGGGGAGAGGGCGAGGCGGCGTGGTATGCCCTGTCGACCCGGAAATGGTGGCGGGAGGTACCTGAGGCTCCGGAGTGGTCGGCGCGGCGGACCGCCCGGGGCGGGTGAGGGATGGGCCCACCCAGCCCGGGTCCCCGCCTTCCCGCAGGAGCCCGGCTCCAAGGTGACTTTGAGGGGAGGCCCCGCGTCGCGCCCGCCGGGGGAATTCCCAGCGGTTCGGAAATAGTGGACTCGGAAAGGATGGAGACGGATGGCGCAACGCATCTGCCAGTTGAAGATCACCCTGTTGGGCACCGATCCGCCCGTGTGGCGACGGGTGCTGGTGCCCGAGGAGGCGACCTTCGCCCAACTGCACGACGTGCTTCAGGCGGCTATGGGCTGGGAAGACGACCATCTGCACTGCTTCTCCCTGCGTCAGCCGGGCAGCCGTCGGTGGGTGGACATGGCGGTGGGAAGGCCGTTCTTGCCTTTCGCGGACGAGCCGGAGGAAGAAGAGGAGGGCATCTCGGAGCACGACCTGACCTTGGCGGAGTACTTCAACGGTCGGCGCAAGGTGGCCCGGTACACCTACGACTTCGGGGACACTTGGCTGCACGAGGTGCGCCTGGAGCAGGTGGTGCCGCGGGAGGAGGGGCGCCGCTATCCCTGCTGCATCGACGGGGCGCGGGCCTGCCCGCCGGAGGACTGCGGCGGTGTGTGGGGCTACGAGCGCATCTGCAGGGGCGAAAGCGACTACTTCGAAGACGAGGACAGCTTCGACCCGGAGCACTTCAGCCTGGAGGAGGTGGAGCTCAACCGGGAGGAAGAGCCTGATTGAGGTCGCCCTCGGACCGCCTGGATGCTCCGGCCTGGGGCCTGGTCGGCGCGGTCTTCGTCACCCACCTGAGCGCCGTGGTCATGGTGTACGCCCTGGGCCAGCAGTACCCGGTGGCCCGGCTGGGGGCGGGACCGGCCTTCGCCGGGTTCGTCCTCTCCGCCTACATCCTGGCCAATCTCGCGGCGCAGCCTTTGCACGGCTGGCTGGCCGACCGGGTGGAGCCGCGCCTCATCCTGGCGGTGGACGCGGTGGTATCCTTGGGCCCCATCCTGTGGGCCATGACGGCGCGCCAGCCCTCAGGCTTCCTGGCGGGCTGCGCCCTCTTGGGGGTGACCCACGCGGGGCTTTGGCCGTGCGCCTTCAGCATCGTGGGCCACCGCTACAGCCCGCAGCTGCGCGGTCGGCTGTCGGCGGCCTTGGACGTCACCCTCTTCGCCGGTTTGGCGGCGGGGTTCGCCGGCGGGGCCTTCCTGATCCAGGCCGTGGGCTTCAGGGCGGCCTTCTGGCTGGCGGCGGCGGCCATGGCGGCGGGAGCGCCGCTGGCCCTCTGGCAGCCGCCGGTGCACCGCCCGGGGGAGGCTCTCCCCCGGGTGGTCTGGGGGAAGCGGCTGCGCCAACTGCGGGACGTCCTGGGCAGCGACGTGGCGCTCTTGCTGCTGGCCGCCGCCGGGTACAACCTGGCCGGCTACCTGCTGTTGCCCTCCCTGCGCGCCGTCAGCCAGCGGCTGGGCATCGATTTCGCCACCCTGATCCTGGTGGCCCTGCCGGCCCTTTTGCTGGGCGGTGCGGCCATTCTGCCCGCCGGCTGGCTGGCCGATCATCTGCCCCGGCGTCCCCTGGTGCTGACGGGCCTGACCGTGGTCGCCGCCTCCTTCGCCCTCCTGGGCTGGGTGCGCTCCCCCTGGATCTTCGGCCTGGTGATGTGCCTGCTGGTGCTGGGCTTCACCCTGGTCCTGCCGGCCTGGAACGCCCTGCTCCTGGACGTGGTGGCACCGCAGCGGCGCGGGCTGGTGCTGGGGCTGGGAGGCACGCTGTCGGGCGTCGGCGCGGCCTCCGGCTCGGCCCTGGGCGGGATGGCGGCCGCCGCCTGGGGCATCCCGACGGCCTTTCTGCTGGCGGCCGCGGCCACCGCCGGCAGCACCGCCCTGGTGGCGGCCTTCCCCCGCCGGCGGCGGCAGGGATGAGGCCCTCGGGCGGCGAAGACCCGGAGAACGAAAAAGACGAGGAGCGAGCCGATTTGGAGCTTTTGGGCATCCTGGGCTACCCCTTGGGCCATTCCCTGTCCCCGGCCATGCACAACGCCGCCCTGCGGGAGCGGGGCATCGCCGGTATCTACCTGCCCTTGGAGGTGCCCCCCCCCTCGCTGGCGGGTGCCCTGGAGGGATTGCGCCACCTGCCCTTTCGGGGGGCCAACGTCACCGTGCCCCACAAGGAGGCGGCCTTCGGCCTGGTGGACGAGCTGGCGCCTTCCGCCCGGAAGGCGGGGGCGGTGAACACCCTCCAGCGGCGGGGCGGGCTTTTGATCGGTCACAACACCGACGGGGCGGGCTTTCTGGCCAGCCTGGCCGAGGCCGACGTGGATCCGGCGGGGCGGCGGGTGCTGATCCTGGGAGCCGGCGGCGCGGCGCGGGCGGTGGCCGCGGCCCTGGTTGGGGCGGGGGCGGCCGAGCTGGTCCTGATCAACCGGCACGCGCCGCGCGCCCAAGAGTTGGCGGCGGAGCTGGCCGAGGGGGGGCCGGTCCGGGCGGCGGTCTGGGAGGCGATGGAGGAGGAACTGGGCCGCGCGGAACTGCTGGTCAACGCCACCTGCGTGGGGATGCATCCCCGAGCGGGGGAGAGCCCCGTGGAGGATCTGTCGGCGTTGCCGCAGGCGGCGCCGGTGGTGGACCTGGTGTACAACCCGCGGCCCACGGCCCTTTTGGCCCGGGCCCGCGCCATGGGCCATCCGGTGCTGGACGGCCTGGGGATGCTGGTGCACCAGGGAGCCTTGAGCTTCGGGATCTGGTTCGGAGAGGACGGGCCGGTCCAGGTCATGCGCCGGGCGGCCGTGGCCGCCCTGGAGGCCAGGTGATCCTGGCGCTGGTCAGCCTGTTGGGGTTGGTGGTGGGCAGCTTCCTCAACGTGGCCATATATCGGCTGCCCCGGGGGGAGTCGGTGGTGTACCCCGGCTCCCACTGTCCCGCCTGCGGCGCTCCCCTGGGGCCGGAGGAGCTCATCCCCCTGGTGAGCTTCCTGGTGCAGGGGGGGAGGTGCCGCCACTGCGGAGCGCCCATCTCCCGGCGCTACCCGGTGGTGGAGCTGGTCAGCGCCGCGGCCTTCGCCGCCTGCTACCTGCGCTTCGGCCTGAGCGCCGCCCTGCCCTTCAATCTGGTCTTCCTGGCGCTTTTGATCACCGTCTCGGCCACGGACCTGGAGCATCGGATCATCCCCAACGCCGCCGTGGCGACGGCCTTTGTCTTGGGCGGGGCGCTGCTTCTCGCCACCCGGCCGCTGGATCCCGCCGCCGCCGGCTGGGGGGTGCTGGCCCTGGGGGGGTTCACCCTGGCGGTGCATCTGCTTCGGCCGGACGGGCTGGGCCTGGGGGACGTGAAGCTGGCGGCGGCCATGGGGCTGTTCTTGGGTTGGCACCTGGGACTGGTGGCCCTGTTCCTGAGCATGTTCCTGGGGGCGCTGGTGGGAGTGGGTCTGGTGGTGACCCGGCGCAAGACCTTCCGCGACTACCTGGCTTTCGGCCCTTTCTTGGCGGCGGGCAGCGTGCTGACCCTCTTCTTCGGGCCGCAACTGTTGGCCCTGGTGGCCGGAGGATGAAGCCGGCAGGGACGGAGGCGCCGAATGTCGAAAAAAGACCCACAAGACGGTCGCGCAGGTAAGGAATGCTGGGGCGACAAAGAGGAGGACCATGATAGGGGGGGCGGGGGACATGTCCGGCATGCTCCTGGAGGAGGTGAGGATCGAGAATTTTCGTGCACTGCAGGATGTATGGGTCCCATTGCGCAGGATCAACGTCCTGATCGGCGAAAACAATGCCGGTAAAACCGGTTTTCTCCACGCCCTGGCCTTCCTGTTTGATGCCTGGAAAGCAGGGGAGGAAGACATCCATCGCCACCTCGGGGAGGACGCCGATACCCGGAGCCTGATGGTGGATGCCTTGATCAGGCCCGACGGCGCGCAGCAGTTTCCGGCAGTCATAAAAGAATTGTTGGCCGACGCCATCCAAATAGGGAAAGGCGAGGAGCCGGATCGGGTTGCCCTGAGGGCGCATTTGGCGTGGGACGATCAGCGGGGCGAATACAGGGTGACGCGGCGTTTTCTGCGGGGTTGGGCCAGAACCGCCGCGCAGGCGCGCCAATCCGTGGTACCGCTGTCCCGACCGCTTCCCACAAGAGAGCAGATGGAATTGTTCAGTTTCCACCTTTTGGACGCCAAGCGCGACATCGTTTCCGACCTGCGGATGCGTGGTTCGTATTGGAGTCAACTGATGCGGGATCCGCAGTTGCCGGAGGAGGTCAGGCGGGCAGTGGAGCAACAGATAGGAAGCCTGAACCAAGAAATCATCCGACAAAGCCCGGTTCTGGACCACGTAACCGCCAAGCTCGGGGAAATGGAGTTGGCCGCTACGAAGACGACGGAGGGCAGAGTGGGCATCGTTCCCATCCCTGAGCGGGTCGAAGAGTTGCTGCCGGCCATGGGCATAAACTACGCGGTACCCGGAGCACCCCTTTTTCCGCTGGGCAGGCACGGCATGGGCACGCGAAGCTGGGCGGCCTTGCTGGTGTTCAGGGCCTATGCGGAATGGATCCGGGACAAGGGCCCGCGGGCGGGACGCGTTTCCCTGCAAATGATCGGGGTCGAGGAGCCGGAAGCGCATCTGCATCCCCAGGCACACAGGGCCCTGTTCGGACGGCTGCAGGACAGTCCGGGCCAGAAGTTTATCTCTACCCATTCCCCCTACGTGGGTGCTCAAGCGTCGATGGAGGACCTGTTGATTTTTCGGAGGGAAGCGGGTATAGTTGCGGTTAGACCTTTGACAAAGGGAATATCGCCTGATGGTTTAAAAAAAGTTCAGCGTTTTGTGCAGTTGGGTCATGCCGACCTGCTATTCGCCAGAGCCCTCATTTTGGTGAGCGGCCAGACTGAGGAAGTGGCGCTGCCGATCTTCTTCCAATCATTCTTCGGGACCGACCTATACGGTTGGGGAGTTTCCCTGGTGCACGTGGAAGGGGATCGCAATTTCCCGGCTTTCGTTCAGGCGGCGCGAGCGGCCGGTATCCCTTGGTTCGTCCTGTCTGACAGTGACCAATCCGGCGAGGGCGCGGCTTCCCAATTTGAGCAGTTGGATGGGGGGGAGGTTTTTCGGCTGCCTGTGGGCTGCAATTGGGAGCAATTCATGGTCCAAGCGTATCCCCGAGAGGTGGAACAGGAGTTGGGAGGGCCGGGAGCGGTGGCGACGGATACACGTGCCGACAGCCCGGATTCCAAGGCGGACATGGCCCGCATCCTGGCCCGGCACAAGCTTCTCCACGCCCGCAACCTGGCGGAGCGCATAGCGGTCCTGCCGGATCCGCAACGGCGGGTGCCGGAGCCGGTGCGGCGCATGTTCGAAAGGATACGGGAGGCCTTGGGGACGGAGGCGAGGGCGGGATGACCCGTCGATACACGCTGGAGCAGGAGGAGGTCATATCCTTCGGCGAAGGTGCGCTGCTGGTGGTGGCCGGACCGGGCTCCGGGAAGACTGCCGTCTTGACGCAACGCATCGTCCGTATCCTGCGGGCGTCCCCGGAGGATACCTACCGCGTGCTGGCCCTCACCTTCACCAACAAGGCTGCCCATGAGATGCAAGACCGGGTGCGGGCGGAACTGAACGGCGCGGACCAAAGAGCCTGGATCGGCACCTTCCACGGCTTTGCCTTGGATGTTCTGCAGCGCCATGGAGAGCACATCGGTTTGGCCGCCAATCTGGTCGTCCTCGATCGAGAGGATGACCGACAGGAATTGTTGGCGGCCGCCCTGCGCGATCGGGGATACGTGCAGCCCATACCCGCGAGGGAACTGCGTCAGCTGGTTTTTGAGATCGGCCGGATGAAACGGGAGCTTTTGGTACCGGCGATGGGCGCAGGGCGGGTGGTGGCCGGAGTGGCGGTGCAAACGGCGTACGCGGCCTACGATGCGGAACTGCGCGCTCAGAATCTCGTTGATTTTGACGACCTGCTGGTTCTAGGTCAGAAATTGTTTCAAGAAGCGCCCAGAGTTGCGGCTCATTATCGGGATGTGTACCGTTTTATCATGATAGATGAAGCACAAGACACCAATAGGGCGCAATATCACCTATTAAAAGCGCTATGCGGTGGATATTTCCGCAACGTTATGATGGTGGGCGACGGGTGGCAACATCTTTATGGCTTTACTGGTGCAAGCCATAGATATATGGAGCTTTTTAAGCAAGATTTTCACGCTGCTGAATTACACTTAAATAAAAACTTTCGATGCGCCTCTTCCATAGTAGATTTATCAAATAGACTACTAACGCAAGATACCGGATCAATTCTAGCTAGGACCGCACAGGTTAAGGAACCAGTGGGGGAGGTTAAGTTCCAGGAGTTTCCCGATGAAGGGGCAGAGGCCCGCTGGATCGCCGATGGCATTCAAAGGTTTCTGGATGTTGGGCTTGAGGGGGAACCGCTTGCTTCGGCGAACCTAGCTGTCATGGCCCGCAATCGTTATCTTCTGGAACCTTGCCGCCAGGAGCTTGTTTCCCGTCGAGTTCCCTGTGCCTTGTATGCCGAGAAAAAGGATTTCCTGGCCTCCGAGCAGGGTAGCTTGCTGCGTTTGGCGCTGCAGGTGCTATACAATCCCCGGGACCTCCTGCACTTGGAGAACCTGGCCATAGGGGTGGGGATCGGCCAGCGGCAGGTGGAGCAGATGGTGGATGATGCCCCTTGGCATGCCGCGCCCCTTCTGCAGCGGCTGGCTGGGGAGACGAGGCAGCCGCCCTGGCCGCAGTTGCTGGGGCTCTTGGCCGACACGGCGGCTGCAGGGAAAGCGCAGCGGGTGGCAGAATACCTGCCGTTGCTGTTGGAGTCCTTGGAGAGGGACGCTGGGCCCCAGGAGGCGGAACTGGTGCAGCGGGACGGTTCCATGTTGCGGGAACGTTTGTCGGCGCTGCGGGTAGGATCGGACGCCGGACCGGATCTGGCAGAGTTCTTGGGCAGCCTGGCCTTCGACGGCGCAGACCAGGGGCAGGGAGTGCGGCTGCTGACGGTGCATGCGGCCAAGGGCCTCGAGTTTCAAGTGGTCTGGCTGCTGGGGATGAACCAGGGCAGCTTTCCGGACTATCGCAGCCTAAACAGCCCAGAACGCCTGGCAGAGGAGCGGCGGGCCTGCTATGTGGCGGTAACCCGTGCCTGCCGGGGGCTGTTCATCTCCCGGCCCCGACGGCGGCTCATGCCGTGGGGAGAAATCAAGGACCAACCCCCGTCCCAATTTCTGGCGGAGATGGGCCGGGCGGCGGAGCGCGGCTATCCCTTGGGTGCCGCAGAGGGGCCGGCGCCGTGGCCCTGAGCTTTTGGGGAGGCGACGGGAAGCGGCCGGAGGAGTACGGTACAGACTGGAGTGGTTCGGGATGGCCTTGCGCTTCTTGACCGCGGGGGAATCCCACGGGCCGGCCCTCACCGGCATCGTGGAGGGCATGCCCGCGGGGGTGCCCCTAAGTGCCGCCGACCTGGACCGGGACCTGGCCCGCCGACAGCAGGGCCACGGCCGCGGCGGACGGATGCGCATCGAGCACGATCGGGTCGAGATCACCGGGGGCGTCCGGCGGGGGCGGACCCTCGGCAGCCCCGTGTCCTTCCTCATCCGCAACCGGGATTTCGCCCATTGGCAGGAGAGCATGGCGGTGGAGGCCGGGGAGAGGGATCCCGAGCCTTTGGTGCGGCCCCGCCCGGGGCACGCGGATCTGGCGGGCGGGCTGAAATACGGGGTGCGGGACCTGCGCGATATATTGGAGCGCTCCAGCGCCCGGGAGACGGCGGCCCGGGTGGCGGCGGGCGCGGTGGCCAAGGTCTTGCTGCGGGAGCTGGGCATCCAGGTGCAAAGCCACGTGCTGGCCATCGGGGGGGAGACGGCCCCGGAGCGGGACCTGCCGCCCGGGGAGTTGGCGGCCTTGGCGGAGGCCTCGCCGGTGCGCTGCGCCGATCCGGAGGCGGGGCAACGCATGGTGGCGGCCATCGACGAGGCCCGCGCCGCCGGGGATTCCCTCGGAGGGGTCTTCGAGGTGGTCGCGGCGGGGGTGCCGCCGGGACTGGGCAGCCACGTGCAGTGGGACCGCAAGCTGGACGGGCGGATCGCGGGGGCGTTTGGGTCCATTCCGGGGATCAAGGGGGTGGAGCAGGGGCTGGGCTTCCGAGCGGCGGCCCTGCGGGGCTCCCAGGTCCACGACCCCATCTACTACGACCCAACTCGCGGCTTCTTCCGCCGCACGAACCGGGCCGGCGGGCTGGAGGGGGGCGTCACCAACGGCGAGCCGGTGGTGGTGCGCGCGGCCATGAAGCCCATCCCCACCCTGCGGGTGCCGCTGCCCAGCGTGGACATCCGCACGGGAGAGGCCGTGGAAGCGGCCTTCGAGCGCTCGGATGTGTGCGCCGTGCCCGCCGCGGCGGTGGTGGGGGAGGCCATGCTGGCTTGGGTGCTGGCCGAGGCGCTCTTGGAGAAGACGGGCGGCGACAGTCTGGGGGAGGTGCGCTCCAACCTGGAGCGGTACCGGGCCAACCTTAGGGAGTTGATCCGATGAACCTGGTGCTGATCGGCGCCATGGGCACGGGGAAGACGGCGGTGGGGGAGGCGGTGGCGCGGGCCCTGGGCTGGCCCTTCGTGGACACCGACCAGCGGGTGGAGGCGACCACGGGGCGCCGGGTGGCCGAGCTCTTCCACCGGGACGGGGAGGCGGTCTTCCGCCGCCTGGAGGCGGCGGCGGTGCAGGAGGCCGCAGGCTTGGACGGCCAGGTCATCGCCACGGGCGGGGGGGCCGTGCTGGCCCAGGACAACCTGCGTCGCCTGAAGGACGGCGGCTTCATGATTTGGCTGCGGGCCTCTCCCGCAGGGATTCTGGCGCGATTGGACGCTCAGGAGCGCGCCCATCGGCCGCTGCTGGAAGGGGCGGAACCGCTGCGGCGGTTGACGCAACTGTTGGAGGAGCGCGAGGCGGCGTATCGCGCCGCCGCCGACGCCGTGGTGGACACCGACGGGCGCTCCCAGGAGGAGGTGGTCCGGGAGGTGCTGGGGCAGTGGGGCGTGGTCGAGACGGTGGAGGTGCCCCTGGGTGAGCAGTCCTACCCCATCCTCATCGGCCGCGGCGTCCTGGCCCACCTGGGGGAGCTTTTGTCCGGGCGCGTGGCCGCGCGGCGCCTTTTGGTGGTGAGCACGCCGCCGGTGGACGAGTTGTACGGGGCGACGGCCGCCCGTTCCCTGGAGGAGGCCGGCTTCCGGGTGCACCGGGTGTCGGTGCCCGACGGGGAGGCGTCCAAGAGCTTGGAGCAGTTGGCCCGGCTTTGGGATGCGGCCCTGGCGGCGGGCTGCGACCGCGGGTCGGCCTTCGTGGCCCTGGGCGGCGGGGTGGTGGGCGACCTCACCGGCTTTGCCGCCGCCACCTTCCTGCGGGGGGTGCCCTTCGTACAGGTGCCCACCAGCCTGGTGGCCCAGGTGGACGCCAGCATAGGGGGCAAGGTGGGCATCGACCTGCCTCGGGGCAAGAACCTGGCCGGGGCCTTCCACCAGCCCAGGGCGGTGGTGGCCGACACGGACACCCTGGCCACCCTGCCGCCGGAGCAGCGGCGGGCCGGGCTGGCGGAGGTGGTGAAGCACGCCGTGATCGCCGACCCGGAGCTGTTCGCCTATTTGGAGCGGCACGCGGGGGAGTTGCCGGAGCTGACCGGATCCGACCTGCCGGGGCTGGTGGCGGCCAACTGCCGCATCAAGGCCCGGGTGGTGGCCGCCGACGAGCGGGAGGGGGGCGCTCGGGCGATGCTGAACTTAGGGCACACCGTGGGGCACGGCCTGGAGGCCGCCGGGGGCTACCGGCTTTTGTCCCACGGTCAGGCGGTGGCCATCGGGATGGTGGCGGTGGCCGAGCTGGCCTGTCGCCTGGGATCCTTCCCCCGCTCGGAGGCCGAGCGCTTGGTACGGCTGCTGACGCTCTTGGGTCTGCCGGTGCGGATCCCCGCTTTGTCCCGGGTGGATATTCTGGCGGCCATGGAGTACGACAAGAAGCGGCGGGCGGGGCGGCTGACCTTCGTGCTGCCCGAGGCCATCGGCCGCGTGGTCCTGACGGCGGCGGTCCCCGAGGGGCTGGTGGCCGAGGTGTTGACCGACCTGGGGGCGGTGTAGGTGGGGCTGCCGGCGGCGAAGCGGGCGCTCGTCCGGGAGGTCAACCGGGTGGCGCCGCTGTTGTTCCGGGTCAGCCGGGAGCTTTATCGCCAGCCGGAGCTGGGCTTCAAGGAGCACCTGTCCTCGGCCCTCTTGGCCAACATCCTGGAGGGGGCCGGCTTCCGGGTGGAGCGGGGGCTGGCGGGGATGCCCACCGCCTTCAGGGCGCAGTGTGGATCCGGGGAGCCCCGGGTGGCCATCTTGGCCGAGTATGACGCGCTGCCGGAGCTGGGGCATGCCTGCGGGCACAACCTCATCGCCGCGGCCTCCCTGGGGGCGGCGCTGGCCCTGGCCGCCCTGGCGGAGCGGCCCGCCGGCACGGTGGTGGTTCTGGGCACCCCGGCGGAGGAGGGCGCCGCCGAGGGGGCGGGGGGTAAGGTGGCCCTGCTGGAGGCCGGAGCCTTCGCGGGGTTGGCGGCGGCCCTGATGGTGCATCCCGGCGATCAAGACGCCGTGGATGTGCGCACGGCGGCCCGAGAGGCCATGGAGGCCCGCTGCTACGGGGCGGGCGCCCTGGATGCCCTGCTGTGGTTCTTCGCCGCCCTGCAGGGGTTGGGTCCGGCCGAGGAGGAGGTCCTGGTGCACGGCGTGATCCGGGAGGGGGGACGCAGCCCCTGGTGCGATCCCCGCGAGGCCGTCGGCCGCCTCTACGTGCGGGCGGCCACCTCCGACGAGCTTGATCGGGCGGTGCGGCGCACCGGCGAGCGGCTGGCGGCGGCGGCCCGGAGCCTGGACTGCCGGGCCGAACTGGCGCCGTATGCCCGGACCTACCGGGAGTTTCGGCCCAACGCCACCCTGGCCCGGCTCTACCGCGACAACCTGCGTCTTTTGGGCCGGGAGGCGGCCTGCGGCGGGCAGGCCTACGGCGCGACGGACATGGGCAACGTGAGCCAGGCGCTGCCGGCCATGCACGGGTACATCAACGTGGCCGACCGGCCGCTGTCCGCCCACACCCGGGAGTTTGCCCGGGCGTGCCTTTCCGGACGGGGCCGGCGCGCCCTGCTGGACGCGGCCAAGGGCTTGGGGATGACGGTTCTGGATTGTCTGCGGGAGGAGGGCACCCTCGCCGCGGCATGGCAAGACTTCCGCGCCGGGGGGTGAGGAAGTGCGGGTGCTGGTGGTGGGCGAGCGGCGGCTTTGGCGTCAGAGCCTGGCCCTGCTGTTGCGCCAAGCCCTGGGGGCACAGGCCGCGGAGACGGCGCCGGAGGGGCAGGCGCAGTTGCTGGACGACTTCCGCCCCGAGGTGGTGGTGGCCCTGGAGGGCGCCGGGGTGGGGCAGGTACCCTCCGAGGTGGGTCTGGTGCTCCTGGGGGCGGATCACGGGGCGATGCGCCTGGTGCGGAGCAGGCGCGGGCGCCGGGTAGGCCTTTTGTCTCCCGAGGCCAGCGTGGAGGAACTGTGCGAGGCGGTGCGGCAGGTGGGCGCCGGAAAAGGCTACCTGCACCCGTCCCTGGTGGAGGGGGTGCTGTCCGACAGCCTGCGGCCGCGGCCGGTGGGGCTGTCCCGGCGTGAGCTGCAGGTGTTGTCGCTCTTGGGCCGGGGGTTGCGCAACCGCGACATCGGGCGGGAGCTGTTCATCAGTGAGAAGACGGTGAAGAACCATGTGTACCACATCTGCCGCAAGTTGGGGGCGATGGATCGCACCCAGGCGGTGGTGCGGGCCATCGAGACGGGCTGGCTTCAAGTGACGAAATTTGGGACTAAAGACTCATAAATAAACGGGACTTTTGATGGATGGAAATGCGTGGCGGCGATGACGATAATGGAATTGAGGCAATTGCCTCAATGACCAATACCGAAAAGGGCAAACGCCACCGAAAGGGGCGGGCGCAAAGCCACGGGTCTAAAGCCTTGCGGGCCAGGACAGCCGGGTTGCCGGGATCAGGGCGGGAATCCCTGCCGGCGTGGGGGGGTTCCCGCCTTTAGTTAAAAAAATATTTTAAAATAAATGGGGTATCCCGGAAGGGATTCGTCGCCGGAGGTCGAATAGAGATCTGCAACGGGAGATTTCCCACGGCCGCAAGAAAGGGACTTCCTTCGACCATGTATAGGAGGTGAGGCCGTCGAGAAACGAAGAGCGCACCGGAACCCAGACATACCGAACGAAGAGGGAGGGTCGGAGAAATGGTGCCAGCACTGCATACCGTATTTTATAAGCTCGCGGAGTCCCTGCGCCGGCTGCGGCAGCGCGAGGAGGGGCAGACCTTGGTGGAGTACGCCCTGATCCTGGCCCTCATCGCCATCGTGGTCATCGGTATCGTGACCATTCTCGGTCACACCGCCTCGAGCGTCTTCAACAACGTCAACAACGCCATCTAGACCGGAGAGTGCCCGGGAAACCGACCGGTGTCTTCAAAGAGGAAGGAGGTGGAGGATAGATGAACCAACTGTATTATCGGCTGCTGGAGGGGCTGCGCCGGCTGCGGGAGCGCGAGGAGGGGCAGACCCTGGTGGAGTACGCCCTGATCCTGGCCCTCATCGCCATCGTGGTCATCGCCATCGTGAGCGCTTTGGGTCACACGGCGTCCAGCGTGTTCAGCAACATCAACTCCAATATCAGCAATCCCTGAGGCTCAGGCGCGCGAAGGAGGGGGCCCCGCTGGCGCGGGGCCTTTCGACCTGCGGGGTGGGGTGAACAGGTGTGCGTAAAGAAATGACGACGGGGGGCCAGCGGGGCCAGAGCATGGTGGAGTTCGCCCTGGTGGCATTGATCTTCTTCCTCTTCGTCTTCGGGATCATCCAGATGGGCATCGTGATGGAGGCCCACCAGACGGTGGCCCGGGCGGCGAATGCGGCGGCCAAGGCGGTGGCCGAGGATGTGAACCAGGGCAGCAACTTGGCCATATCCTCCACCTGCAGTAGCCTTTCTTCCGATCAGGTTCTGTGCCAGGAAGAACTGGATGCTTGGACGGCCGCCGAGGCTGCAGTCAAGCAGGGGGCATTGGCGGCTACCGCCAGCCAGCAGACGTGTTACCGGGCACCGGCGACCGTCTCCGCGTCGTCCACCATTTGCGGCGGCACCCCTTCCGCCGCCGATCCCCTGACGGTGGACGTGGTGGCGAACAACGGCTGTCCATCCACCGCGCCGACCTTCACCAGCGTGGGGGTACAGGTTACGGTGGAGTACCTGCAGCCTCTCTCGGTGCCCCTGATCTCCCAGTTCTTCGGGGGGCGGGAGACGATCGGCGGCGGCACCTATCTGCCGCTGGTGGTCACCGCGGCGAACATGCCATGCGTCAGTTGATGCAAAGGTGGGGGAAGGCCATGTTCAGGATCGGCAAGGGCGGGAACATGCGGGGCCAGGCGGTGGTGGAGCTGGCCATCATCCTGCCGCTGACGGCGATCCTCTTCACCTACATGGTGCAGATCGCCTTCATCCTGGAGGCGCAGATCGCCCTGGAGCGGGGGGTAAACCAGGCCGCCCAGTACGCCTTCGCCCCGCAGGGGGCCGGAACCAGCATCTGCACCGTGGCTCCCGGGGCTGCGGGCATCGTGGCGGGCGACGTGTACGCGGAGGGCTATCTCAACGCCACCCAGGCGGGGAACGCGCAGCTGTATGTCACGCCCGCCTCGGACTCAACCGCCGGCTGCTCCCCGGCGATAACGAAACCCGCCAAGGGCTTCGCGGGGCTGTCACCGCCGGGCATCCTGCTGCAGACGGACGTGACCTACAACGCCACCTGCGTGTCGGGTACCCCCGTCGAGGTGCAGGCATATTTCGACTACCGGCTTTTCGTTCCCTTCTACGCCACGACGGTGAAGGGGGTGAACTACTACCAGCTCACCGCCGACAGAAAGATAGCCGGCTGCTGAAAGCCGGCGCGGGGAGGAACAAAGTTTCCGTGAGGAGTCAGCCACCCACGGCTAAAGCCGTGGGCATGAGGGACCAAGGTCCCGAATGCCCGGCTGACCAGACCCGGCGCGGGAGGCATGCTGGCCGATGACCGCGCTACGTTGGAGCCAGGTTCCAGGACCCGCTCCGGGGTGCCTCTCCAGCCCCGGACCACGGAAGCCGCGGTTCACGGAAGCCCAGGGGTAGGGCGGAACGGATCGCGGCGGCGAA
>JAJZIM010000112.1 GCA_021810565.1 Bacillota bacterium | reverse complement strand
AAGGGTACGTGAACCCACCAACCGTCCTTCTTAGGGATCAGCACGGGGGATTGGGCCACCCACACGCCGACGGCTGGGCGCAGCGCCTCCCGCTCCTCCCGGGTGCGCTCGGCGCGGCCCTCGGCCCCCAGCCGTGCGTTTTGCGCCTCCCGCTCGGCAACGATGCGCGCCTTTTCCGCCTGGGACTGGGCGAAAAGCTCCCCGGCGTAGGGGGGACCCTGCACCGGCACGTTGTGCCAACTCCACCGCTTGCCATTGAAGAGGCGCAGGCGCAGGAAGCCTTTCCGGTAGTCCTCCAGGCGCAAGGAGGAAAGCCCCTCGTAGGCCACCAGGTGCGGGTGGGGCTGGGGGAGGGCCGGGGTCTTGCCGCGTTGCTTGGGATTCGCCGCTTCCCGGTTGGCCAGGTTCGACCGGTACGAGCGCACCGCCCCGGCGGCGTGGTTGATGGCTGCCCGACGCAGCACGGTCGGCGCTTCGGGGCAGACCCGTCCAAAGTCGCGCGACGGGTCCGGATGTGCCTTGGTGGCCACGGTGTGGCGCTCCGCCCAGGTCAGGATCTCCTGATTGGTGAGCGGGCGCTGGCGCTCCTCCCCGGCGTGCTTCCCCCGTTTTACCACGTAGGTCTTCTGCTCGGAGAAAATACCGGAGTGGTCCAGGAAGAAATCCGTGTAGAAGGCCACGGCCCGGTCCCACTCCTGGGCGGTGGCGAGGAGGGCGCTGATCTTTCCGGCGTTGGCCTCGGGCCGGACCTTGAATTTAACGGTACGGGTCACCGTGATGCAGGACATGGCCGGCATGCCGCTCACCTCCCAAACTACAGATGATGCCCACCGCGGCATAATATACCGCGATGGGCTGCCTGTCAAGAGATATGATCATCGCCAAATATCAGGAAGCAAGGGACTGCCCGGCTTCCATCCAACGGTGGGGTTCCGAGCGGTTCGGGCGCCGGGGTTCGTCGCGCCGTCCCAGGCGGCGCCTCGGCTCCCAGGATGCCATCGGTTTCTCGGACGGCTACGGCGGCGGCAGGGGTAAAGTGCCCGCCCGGTTCCTATCCAACGGGTTCCCCGCCGCTTTAGGATCTTTTTCTGGTTGGCTTATCGTTGGGACCGCCAGGTCTGCGGCAACCGGAGGGTGCACAGCCGCCGGTTTCCCTTTCGTCAGTAGCCAATTGTCAGGCTATGTCAAGTGGAAAAGTCACCTCCTCCAGGGCGTACCGATGGTACCTGTCGTCGGCCATCAGTGCTGGTTGGCCTGGGGTGCGTAGGCCCGGGGGCGTCTGACGCTCTCCCACGGCTGAAGCCGTGGGATTCTACCTGAGGGCCCCATCACACCTTTCCCAGGCTCTCCTGGCCCCGTGGCCCCCGTACAACATCCTGGGCCTCAGCGCGACGGCTTCCACGATTTCCGACCGTGGCTCAGGCTTTCGCCGCGACGGACTCCGACCCCTCGCAGGGTGTCCCGGCTCAAGCGGAATCTCGTCCGTTACTGCCGCCCATGCGCCGCGTGCGGGAGGGCGTCCCCACCATGATTTCTTCGCGCATGGGCCGAGAAGTTCACCTCGCCTTCAGCCAAATCATAACATCGAGACCAGGGAACTTCAAATGGGCGCTTCATCCCACCCCTGAAGGAGTGGGCTTTCGCGCCGGCTTTCTGTAAGGCCTAAATCCGCATGCGCCCATCCCGTCCCCGGGGCCCCGGGACGGGCGGCGGACCGACTGGCGGGCGCCATGCCGCCACGGCGGCCGGTGTCAGGCCGTACACCACCGCGTTGTCCTCCGTCAACGCCCGGAGGTGCTTGGAGACCAGGGCCCTCGCCCGTTCCGTCTCTTCCTGCGGGAAGCCCGCCTTCACCGCGGCCGTATCGATATCGACGCCACCAGTCACGACCAAGCGCACCGCAGCCGACAGTTCCCTTCTGTGGCGTAGGGCAAACCTTTGCTCTTCCGAATCCAGCAAGCGCGAGGCATCGACGCTATACCGGGAAAGGGAGCCCAGGTAGCCGGCGGCATACACCCGCGCCAGGGCATCGGCGCGCCCCAGTTCGTAGAAAAGCAAGATCGCGGACAGGTATTCACGGCGGCTCATCTCCAGGAACGACAGCGGGCCCATGCCCTTCTTGAGTAGCGGGATGTTGGCCGCAAGCCGCGCCGTGCGCTTGTTCACGTCCTCGAACGGCTGCAGGTAGGACAGGAAGGCCAGGAGAAACAGGGACTGCTCCACCGGATCCTCGATCCGCCGGGCCTTGTCCACCAGCAGGTTCAGCTGTTCCTCCAGCTGGAACGGCACGTCCAACGGTCGGTAGGCGGAATCTCCGATGACGACGGGACGCCGCCGGATACTTCCGCAGGCCATCGGATCCAGCAGTCCTTGCGCCAGCAGGGCGTGCAGGGCCTTGATCTCCCGCGGGGTGACCTCGATGTCCCCGATGTGGTCCAGCACGTAGCGGATGGCGCTTTTGTGGTTGAGAACCATCTGCGTTTCTTCCCACGAGTGGCCTTCGGCGGCCTCCCCGTAGAGCACCAGCGCCTCGGTATCCAAGTAGCTGTAGGTGTTGCCTTCCAGGCAGGAGGACGCCCAAGAGAGGTCTACCATGAGCCGTTCCCGTATGGCCCGGGCGTAGTCCGCGAACCGCGCCGGATCCGCGACCGCCACCGCATGTCTCAGCCGTTCCGACACCTCCGGGGGCATCAGTCGGCTTTCATTCGGCCGATAGCTCTCCAGTCGCCCGAAGTCGTAGCCAACCGCCTGCCGCTGGTTCGCCGGCAGGGACAGATAGGCGCTGGCGTCGTCAGGATAATATCGAGCGGCCCGGGCCACGCCGATTTTCAGGATCCGCCCGTCCCGCAGCAGCCGCCCGACCGCCCGGAACAACGTGGCGCGCCCGGCCTCCGAGCCGAAGCGCTCCAGCACATCCCGCATGCCGATGCCTCTTTCCGAAGCGCTTCGGACAAGATCAAGGATTCGTTGCTCCAGGTTCTTGGCGGCCAAGCAACCTCCCCCCTCTGGCTGACCCGGTGATACGGTTCCGATACTCTTGAGACTATTCTTGAGACTATTTTAATCCCCGCCTCCGATCGCGTCAAGCATCACGCCGCACTCCACGGCCCGGCCCCCTGCCGTGGCCCCGCCTGAGGTGCAGGCCAGCGCGTCCCCGCCGCTAACCTCCCGCGAGGCCCTCGCATACAACACTTAGCGAGGGGGGGAAGGCGATGCCCGAAGACGGCCCGGCTCCGCCGCCGCTTGGCCGGCTGGAGCAGCGGGTGGAGCGCCTGGAGGTGCGCTGGGACCGCTGGGATGAGCGGCTAACCGGCGTGGAGGGCCGCCTGCACGCCGAGATCCACGACAACTTCCTTTGGATCCTGGGCATCCTCTTCGGCGCCACCGTCTCGGTGCTCCTGGCCCTGGCCACCCTAATGCGGCCCCAGACGGCGAAAAAGCCCTCCGTCCGGGAAGGCCTTTGAGCTTTCTGGTAGCGGCGGCTGGATTCGAACCAGCGACTCTACGGGTATGAACCGTATGCTCTGACCAACTGAGCTACGCCGCCTTTTAAAGCCGGGGCGATCGCCCCGGCCCATCCTTTGCTTTGGTTGCGGGGGCAGGATTTGAACCTGCGACCTCCGGGTTATGAGCCCGACGAGCTACCTGACTGCTCTACCCCGCGCCGCATGCCCCAGTATAGCAGCCGTGTTGCGGCGTGTCAACTCGGGCGCCGCATCGGGGTGTGCGACATGAATGTTGAGAAGGCTTGACATGCTCCGTCCTTTGGGGTAATCTGAGCGTATGTATACGCTCAGAAAGGAGGGGCATCGTGGGCGACCTGGAACAGCTTGAGACGGAGCGTGGT
>JAJZIM010000054.1 GCA_021810565.1 Bacillota bacterium | reverse complement strand
GCAGGATGCGGTTGAACGGAAGGCTGCCGAGGTGCTTCAGCAGTACCAACCAGGCGATGGTTTGCGGGGTGTAGGGGCAGTGCGGGTACACCTTTCCCGGCGTCGGCGCGCTGACCAGTCCCGGCTGGTCGGAACACGAGCAAGTCGGTCGATACAGGGGAACGCGGTGAACCACGCGCCTGACGCTGACCTGGAAGTCCATCTCCTCGAAGGTATCCGCCAGGGGAGTCAGCCCGTAGGGCAAACCGCAGTTGGGGCAATGCCGCTCCTCCAACGACAGATCATGCACCACTTCTTCCGTCGGTAGGCTTAGCTGCCGCCGGCGGCCATGACCCGGACTCCCCGGCTGCTGACCGCGGCGCCGACCGACGGGCTGCTCCGGCTCCCCCGCCTCGGCAGCCTCCTTCTCCCGCTCGGACTTGCGGCCATAAAGCAAGCGCTGCAGTTGGCACACCCTGGCCTTGAGCGCCTCGACCTGGGCCTCCAGCTCCTGCACCTTGGCCTTGAGCGGGCGGAGGATGTCCACCTTGGCATTCAGGCGAGCAATCTCAGACCGGAGATGAGCAATCTCGCCGTCCCTGGCCGCTATCTCGGCCAGGAAGGCATTCTCCGCTTCATCGGTCCGGAAGGCCAGTGCCGTGTCCATGGCTAAACCATAGCACGGATTGCTCCCCGTGTCCAGTCCCTCCGGACAACTTTTTGGGGCTGCTAGTTGTCGTTGGCCCCTCCTACGGCTTTACCGAACGGGTACGTTGAATAAAATTCTCCTTGAAAAAGCAAGGGACCAGAAGATCATCAAGGGCAAGAAACTTCGCCTTGACACCACGGTTATCGAGGCTAACATTCATCATCCCACAGATTCCAGTCTTATTCGCGATGGCATACGGGTAGTCACTCGGATTATCAAAAAGATTGCTGCAGTTAACGAGGATGCTGCTGAGGGTTTCCGTGACCGCAGCCGTTCCGCACGGAAGACCATGCTGTCCATCCTGAAGTTTGCTGGGCGTAGGACTGATGAGGCGAAGGAGGAAGTGAAAGATGCGGTTAAGCATCTCGTTGATATTGGCAAGAAGGTTGTCAGCGATGCAAATAATGTTCTCTTGAGGCTTAAGAATCCTATTGAGTCACAGGTGGAGGCCGTATCCGAGAATATCGGAAAAGCTAAGGAAAGAGTTCTTGATAAGCTGAAGTCTGCAACAGATATTCTTGATAAGGTTATAACCCAGACTATCCAGGTCTTGTCGGGAACCACTCACATAAAGAACCGCATCGTCAGCGTTTTCGATCCAGAGGCGCGGCCTATTTCCAAGGGTAAGATCAGCAAGCCTACCGAATTCGGCTATAAGGTTCAAATAGAAGAGGCGGCAGGCAGCCTGGTGACAGGTTACGACGTCTTTGTTGGAAATCCCGGGGACTCCACCCTATTGAATGATGCAGTTGAAAGACATGAGGCTATCTTCCATGCGCCTCCCAAGGAGTTGGCCGCAGACAGAGTATATGCCGATCGCAATCAAGAGAGGGCGTTAAAAGATGCTGGAGTATATCGAATAGCCATTCCTTATAAGGGCAGTAAATCGCAGGAACGCAGGGCAGAGGAGCATAAACCCTATTTCAAGCGGCTGCAGCGATGGAGAGCAGGTGGAGAGGCCAAGATTAGTTTGCTCAAGCGAAAGTATGGGCTAGATCGTAGCATATACAGGGGGTTCGATGGCACCCAGTGCTGGGTGGCCGAGGGAATATTGACCCACAACCTGAGGATGATGGCTCGGCAGATGGGATAAGAAAGGAAGCGGAAGAGCAGATGGTAGATTGAGGTATTGCCCGGGTCGCCCTCCATTGGGTGATAAAACCCCGATGTCGGCACCGCCCTTTTTTCAGGGGCAACTAGATACCTATTCGATGAACTTATCGTGATTGCCCACCGGTGCCGCGCCTGTTGCTCACCCCGCTCGGCGAAACCGCAGGGTGGCGACGCCCAAAGCAAGGGCCCACTCCCAGGGGAGCGGGCCCTCGCCGGCAGACGGGGATCCTAGCCGCAGCCCACACCGCCCGCGGCCTTGGCCGCGCTCATCCCGGCGGCGGTCGACGCGGCGACGTTGCTCACCACGGCGTTCATCTTTTGACTCAGCCGGTCGAG
This sequence comes from Bacillota bacterium, assembly GCA_021810565.1. Taxonomy (GTDB): domain Bacteria; phylum Bacillota; class Sulfobacillia; order JAJZIM01; family JAJZIM01; genus JAJZIM01. The sequence continues at coordinate 19,849 of JAJZIM010000054.1, read as the reverse complement.
GGTGGCGTCGTGGTAGCGGGCGAAGATGGTGGACGGCTCCAGGTAGGACAGGTAGAGCTTGCCGCCCTGCCGATAGAAGTAGAAGCGCAGCGGGATCTCGATGCCCGCGGGCAGGTTGGCGTTCATCACCTGTCCGGCCAGCTTGGCGTTGAAGGCTTCCACGTAGTAGCCGGTGGGCACCTTCACCCCGGTGGGGGCCAGCAGGGTCGCCAGCGAGTGCTGGTTGTTCAGGCCCCAGTGGTTGGCCGTGATCTGGGTCAACAGCTTCGCCACCGCCTGCTGGGTGTGCACCCCGGCGGCCAGGGACTGGGTCTGGACCTTCTGGCCGGGGGTGGAGGCCTCCGGAGCGGTCACGGTGGTGCCGTGGGTGGCTGCGGCCACCATGCCGGCGAGCTCGGTGTCCAGGCTTTTGGTCAGGGAACTGAGGTCGGGGATGTGGCTGGCCCAGCGCGCCAGCACGCTGGAGGGCTCCAGGTAGGAGGCGTAGGTCACGCCCCCCTGGCGGTACAGGTACACCCGCAGGGGGAAGGCCAGACCCGCCGCCGGGTCGGCGGCCACGATGGCTCCCACCGTGCGCGGCGGCACCACGTCCATCAGGTAGCTGGGCGGCACCTTGACCACCTTGGCCAGGTGGGTCTCGACGTCGAACTGCTGGGGCACCAGCCAGCCGGCCTTCTTGAGCCCGGCCTGCAGGTTGGCCGCCACGGTGCTCAGCGGCAGACTGGAGCGGTACACCACCGTCTTGGCCCCCCCGGAGGCGGCGGGAGCCGCCGCGGGGTGGCTGAAGGAGGGGGCTGCGGCCGAGCCACAGCCGGTTAGGGCCAAGGCCGCGGACAGGGCCAGCAGCGTCGGCCATAGCTTCTTGCGCGGCATGGAAGGATCTCCTTTCCGAGGCTAGTAGCTCACCACGGTGAACCGGGGGGACATGATGCCGGGAAAGACGTGAACCACGTGTCCCGTGGCGGGGTTGAGCTCCAGCACCGACTGGTCGTCGGCCAGGCCTACCCACAGGTGTTTCCCGCGGGGTCCCCAGGACATCCCGGCGATCTGGGCCAGGTGCGGGTTGCCGTAATGGTTCTTGGCCGAGGGGGCAGGCAGCGGATCATGCACCCAGATGGAGCGGACCAGCTTGTGCCGGGCGATGCTGAAGACCAGGATGCGCCCGTCGAAGGCCCCGTCGTAGATGTGCTTGCCGTGAGGGCCTACCGCTCCCTGCATGTAGCCGGTGTGGAACTTGGGGCCCTGCAGCGGGTTCCAGTAGGGGCAGGCCTCGCTGGGCACCGGGATGCTGCCCACCTGCTTCAGGCTGGAGGTGCTGATCAGGTGCACGGTCCCGGTGTAGATGTTGAAGGCCCACAAGAGCTTGCCGTCGGGCTGGATTACCCCTGCGGCGTAGCCGCCGCCGCTAAGGTGCTTGACCACCTTGAAGGTGGCGGTGTCGATCACGTCCAGGGTCTTTTTGGGCCCGAAGCCGGAGACGAAGGCGTGGTGTCCGCCTTTGGAGAATACCAGGCCCAGGCCGCGCTCCGTTCCCGTGCCGGTGCCCTTGATGGCCGCCAGGAGCTTGTAGGGGGTGGCGGCGTCATACACGTTCACGAAGTTCGGCCCCGCCACCCAAAGCTGTTGGGCACCGGGGGCCAGGCGGGCCACGTCGCCGCCCGCCGGCGTGGGGATCACCTGCAGGGTCTGCCCGTTCTTCAGGTCGATCACGGAAGTGCCGCCGGTCATCAGCGGCACATAGGCCGTGGTGTGGTTGGGCGCCACGGCGGACTTGAAGGTGAGGCCGGTGGCGCCGTAGAGCACCCGATGCACCCGATGGGTGGCTGGATTTATGACGTCCAGATAATGCGGCGCGTTGGCCACCACGAATCCGGTCAGCTGCTGCTTCGGCGCCGATACCGGCGTGGGCCCGGGGGCGCAGGCCGCCAGGGTGAAGGCCACAACGGCCAGAAGCGCGAGGGTAACCGCCCACTTTCTCACTTGATCGGACTCCTCCTCTTTATCTGCTCAGTCGGTCGGGGCGCCCGTCATGCACCACCCCCCACGCAGGGCATGCCATTAAAAACGCATGACAACCAACGGCTAGTCCTGCCGATCGGACACATTCTAAGCTTGTTGGGGCATTCTGTCCAGGCTTGAAATACAATTGCAACATTTGTGGCCAAATTAATACTTTGTCAACTTGCCGAGCCCCGGACCCCGGGAGCCGACCGTCCGGCGAGGAGGGGGAAGCGCGGCAAGGTCTTCCCCCCCGCGCAACCCCTGTGCTAAAATCAGGGCGAGAGGAGACGGTGGCATGCCCAAGGTCAATCCGGAGATCTTCAGGGAATACGACGTGCGCGGCGTGGTGGGCAGGGACCTGGACGCGGCGACGGTGGAGCTATTGGGCCGGGGATACGGCACCTACCTGCAGGAACGGGGGCAGGGGGAGGTGCTGGTGGGGCGGGACAACCGTCTGTCCTCGGCCGAGTTCCGGGACGCCCTGGTGCGGGGTCTTTTGTCCACCGGCTGCCGGGTGGTGGACCTGGGCCTGGTGGTCACGCCCATCTTCTATTTCGCCCGCATCCACTACGGGGTGGACGGCGGGGTGATGATCACCGGCAGCCACAACCCGGCCGATTTCAACGGCTTCAAGCTGGCCCACGGTTTCGGCACCCTCTACGGGGAGGAGATCCAGCGGGTGCGCGGGATCATCGAGGCGGGGAATTTCCGGCAGGGGGAGGGTGAGGTGCGGACGCTGGATCCGGTGCCGGAATATCGTGCGGAGTTGTCCCGGCGGATCACCCTGGGGCCGCGGCGGCTGCGGGTGGTGGTCGACGCCGGCAACGGCACCGCCGGGCTCTTCGCCCCCGGGGTGCTGGAGGGGTGGGGATGCGAGGTGCTGCCCCTGTATTGCGAGTCGGACCCGCACTTCCCGCACCATTTTCCCGACCCGGTGCAGGCGGCCAACCTGGCGGACCTGATCCAGGAGGTGCGCCGCCGGGGAGCCGACCTGGGGTTGTCCTTCGACGGGGACGCGGACCGCATCGGCGTGGTGGACGAGACCGGGGCCGTTTTGTGGGGGGATCTGCTGATGGCCCTGTACTGGCGGGAGATCCTGCCGCTCCACCCCGGCACCACGGCGATCATCGAGGTCAAGTGCTCCCAGGCCCTGGTGGAGGAGGTGGAGCGGCTGGGAGGCAAACCCCTCTTCTACCGCACCGGCCACTCCCTGATCAAGGCCAAGATGCGCGAGCTGGGCGCCGTCTTCACCGGGGAGATGTCGGGGCACATGTTCTTCGCCGATGAATACTTCGGCTACGACGACGCGCTGTACGCCGCGGGGCGCCTGTTGCGGATCCTGTCCCACACCGACCGCTCCCTGTCGCAGCTCACGGCGGACATCCCGCGCTACCCGTCCACGCCCGAGGTGCGGGTGCCCTGCCCCGACGCGGTAAAGTTTCGGGTGGTGGAGGCGGTGCGGGACAGCCTGCGCGCCCGCTATCCGGTCATCGACATCGATGGCGCGCGGGTGCTCTTTCCGGCGGGTTGGGGCTTGGTGCGCGCCTCCAACACCCAGCCGGTGCTGGTGTTGCGGGCCGAGGCCAAGGACCAGGCTTCCCTGGAGGCGATCAAGGCGGAGTTGGCGAACGAGCTCGGGGTTTTTCCCGAGGTGGGCAAGCTAGACTGGAGCGGCAACACGGACTAGCGGGAGGAGGTGCTTCGATGCGCATCGGGATTCCGCGGGCCTTTCTCTACTACCACTACTTCGCCCTGTGGCGGGTTTTCTTCACTGACTTGGGTTGCGAGGTGGTGGTGTCGCCGCCCACGGGACGGTCGATCTTGGAGCGGGGCCTGACGGCGGCCGAGGACGAGAGCTGCCTGCCGGTCAAGGTGGCCTACGGCCACGTGGTGGCCCTGGCCGGAAAGGTGGATTACGTCTTTCTGCCCTACATGAAAAGCGTGGAGGCCAAGCGCTACCTGTGTCCCAAGATCATCGGGCTGCCGGACATGATCGCCCACAACCTGTCGGGGCTGCCGCCGCTCTTGCGCCCGGAGGTCAACGCCTATGCCGGGCCGGATGGGGCCGAGCGCGCCTACCTGGCGGTGGGCGCCCAGCTGGGCTTTCCCCGGGAGCGCTGCCGGGAGGCCTACCGGTGCGGAGCCGCGGCGCAGCAGGAGTTCCGCCGGCTGGTGGAGGAGGGTTTCTTGCCCGAGGAGGCGTACGCGCGCCTGGAGGGGCGGGAGGTGGCCCTGCCGGCGGCCCCCCGGGGCGCCATCGCCGTCATCGGCCACTCCTACCTGAGTTGCGACTCCTTCGTCACCATGGATCTGGTGGGCCGGCTGCGGGAGGCCGGCTACCGGGTACTGATCTCCGACAGCCTGCCGGCGGCGGAGGTGGACCGCCAGGCCGAGCGGCTCTCCAAGGACATGTTCTGGAGCTTCGGCCGCCGGCTGATGTCGGCCGGCTTCCATTTCGGCACCCGGGACGACGTGCGCGGGGTGATCCTGCTGACCGCCTTCAGCTGCGGTGCCGACTCCATGGTGGAGCCCTTCATCGTCCACGCCGCGGCGGGGAAGCCCTTCCTGAACCTGACGGTGGACGAGCACAGCGGCGAGGCGGGTTTGGTGACCCGCCTGGAGGCCTTCTTGGACATGATCGAGAGGAGATGGTCGGCTTGAAGGTCACCTATCCGCACATGGGCAACCTGACCATCGGGGTCAAGGCCATGTTCGGGCGCCTGGACCTGGAGGTGGTCGAGCCGCCGCCCATCAGCAAGCGCACCCTCACCCTCGGGGTGCAGCACTCGCCGGAGTTCGCCTGCCTGCCCTTCAAGGTCAACCTGGGCAACTTCCTGGAGGCGCTGGAGCGGGGCGCCGACACCATCGTGGTGGCCGGGGGCAAGGGACCGTGCCGCTTCGGCTACTACGGCCAAAGCCAGGCGGAGATCCTCAAGGAGCTGGGCTACGACTTCCACTACGTGACCGTGGAGTCGGTGGACAACGGCAAGGACAAGTTCGCCGCCGGCGTCAAGGCCCTGGCCAACGGCAAGAGCGCTTGGGAGGTGGTGGCGGCCATCCATTACGGCTACCGGAAGCTGGCCGCCTGCGACCTGGCGGAGCGGCTGTCCCACCGGGTGCGGCCCCGGGAGCGCCATCGGGGCGCCGCCTCCGCCGCCTACCGGGAGTCCCTGGAGCAGATCGACCGGTGCCGTTCCGCGGGCGAGGTGAAGCGCGCCTCCCGGGAGATCCGCCGGCGCTTCGCCGCCGTTCCCGTGGACCGGGAACGCCCGGTGCTCAAGGTGGGGATCATCGGCGAGATCTACTTCCTCCTGGAGCCCTACGTGAACCTGCACGTGGAGGAGCGCCTGGGCTACCTGGGGGCGGAGACCGAGCGCACCCTGTACCTCTCCGAGTGGGTCAAACGCCACCTGCTGCTGGCTCCCCTGGGGGTGAATCCCGAGCACCATTACGCCCGGGACGCCGCCCCCTATCTGACCACGGAGATCGGGGGGCATGGGCGGGAGAACGTGGGCAAGGCGGTGCAGTACGCCCGGGCGGGCTTCGACGGCCTGGTGCACATCTGCCCCCTGACCTGCATGCCCGAGATCGTCGGCAAGAGCCTGTATCCCCAGGTGTCCCAGGACCATGGCATTCCCGTGCTGTCCCTCTCCCTGGACGAGCACGCGGGGGAGGCCGGCTTTGAGACGCGGCTGGAGGCCTTCGTAGACCTCCTGGGCCGCCGGGCGGTGCGTGAGCGCCGCTCCTGAGACGATATGCGCCGCACCCTCGCCCTCTTGGCGCTGCTGGGCACCCTGGTCCCCTTGGGCGCCGTGGCGGGCAACGCGCCGCGCCAACAGGATTACCAGACCCTCCAGCGGCTGAGCAGCCAGGAGCGCACGGTGCTGGGGCAGTTGTTGTCCCTGCGCCTGGCCGAGGCGCGGGCCCAGGACTTACAACGGCAGGACCAGGCCAAGCTGGCCCAGGTCAGCGCCGCCGCAGTCCGGGAGCAAGAGCTCAAAGCGCGGGACGCCGCGGCGGCCCTGACCCAGCGGCATCTGACGGGTCAGGTGCTGCGCACGGTCCAGGCGGCGGGGTCCGACAGCTTTCTGGCGGTCCTCCTGCACGCCAGCACCTTCGCCGGTTTCGTGCGGCGGCTGGAGCTCTTGCAGGAGGTCTTCGGCGCCGAGGTGGCGACCCTCCAGGATTACCGCTCGTCCCTGGCCCGGGTGGCGGCCGACCTGGCCTCCTTGGAAAAGAGCCGGGGGGAACTTGCCCGCACGACGGCGGCCCTGGCGGCCGAGGCGGCCGACTACGCCGCCCTGGCGGCGCAGAAACAGGCGGTCCTGAACTCGCTCGGCTCCCGCCGCCAGCGCTACTTGGCCGATCTGTCCATCCTGGACCAGGCCTGGTACCAGGGGGCCGCGCCGCTTTTGCAGGAGTTTCTGGTCCGCATGAAGGACTTGAGCGGGGCCATCGCCGCCGGGACGGTGGGGCATTTGAGCGTGGACGTCTTGTCCGGCCAGGCCGATTGGACGGTGTCCGCGGCGCAGCTGGACGGCTTCGTCCAGGCGGACCCGGCCCTAACCGGCTTCTCCTTCTCCATCGGCGGCGGACAGGTGGACGTGGAGGGGACGACCCCCGGCGGGCCGCTGGAGGTGTCCGGCGCTTACGCCGTGGTCGGCCCGGAGCAGTTGGCGTACCGCGTCAGCGGCGTCAGTTTGGACGGCATCCCGCTGAACGGAGCCGCGGAGCAGGAGGTGGGGAGCCAGTTCGCCGCGGGCTTGAGCGTGGACCTGTCCTCCCAGCACCTGCCTTATCAGCTGCGCACGGTCCAGGCCTCGGGCGGTCGGCTGACGGTGTCGGGCGGCCTGGGGGGATAGGGGCGGAGGGCGGCGGGAAGCCTAAGCGCGGTCCGCCCAGGAGAGCGGCGAGGCCGGAGCCTTCCGGTCGATAGTGGCTTTCCCGGCGGGCCCAAAAAACCTCTTGACTCCCCTTTGCCCTTTGGTATAATATCGCATGTGGTTAGCACTCGATCAAGACGAGTGCTAACAAGAAGGAAAGGGGGGAGAAGTCTTGTTGAAGCCCTTGGGAGACCGGGTGGTGGTCAAGCCTTCCAACGCGGAGGAGAAGACGCAGGGAGGGATCATCCTGCCCGATACCGCCCAGGACAAGCCGCAGGAGGGGGAGATCGTGGCCGTGGGCCCCGGTCGCCTCTTGGACAACGGCGAGCGGGTCGCTCCGGAGGTGAAGGTGGGAGACCTGGTGATCTACTCCCGCTACGGGGGTACCGAGGTCAAGGTGGAGGGCACCGAATACCTGATCATCCGGGAGAGCGATCTTTTGGCGGTGCGCTGATCCATCACCAAGCGAAGGAGGTTGACTGCGGATGCCGGCTAAGATGCTGGCCTATGAGGCCGACGCCCGGCGCGCGCTGGAGCGGGGCGTGAACGCCGTGGCCCAGGCGGTCAGGGTGACCCTGGGCCCCAAGGGGCGCAACGTGGTCCTGGACCGGAAGTTCGGGGCCCCCACCATCACCAAGGACGGGGTGACGGTGGCCAAGGAGATCGAGCTGGAGGATCCGTACGAGAACATGGGGGCGCAACTGTGCCGGGAGGCGGCCTCCAAGACCAACGACGTGGCGGGAGACGGCACCACCACGGCCACGGTGTTGGCTCAGGCCATGGTTGCCGAGGGCCTCAAGAACGTGACCGCCGGGGCCAATCCCATCTTCCTCAAGCGGGGCATCGACAAGGCCGTGGCCCAGGCGGTGGAGGGGCTCAAGAAGCTGGGCACCCCGGTGGTGGGACGGGACGACATCGCCCACGTGGCCTCCATTTCCGGCAACGACCCGGCCATCGGGGAGCTGGTGGCCGAGTCCATGGAGAAGGTGGGCAAGGACGGCGTCATCACCGTGGAGGAGTCCAAGGGGACGGCCACCACGGTGGACGTGGTGGAGGGCATGGAGTTCGACCGCGGCTACGTCTCGCCGTACTTCGTGACCAATGCCGAGACCATGGACGCCGAGTTGGAGAACCCCTACCTCCTGCTCTTCGAGAAGAAGGTCTCCGCCGTCAACGACCTCTTGCCCCTGCTGGAGAAGGTGGCCCGCTCCGGACGGCCGCTGCTCATCGTGGCCGAGGATGTCGAGGGCGAGGCCCTGGCCACCCTGGTGGTCAACAAGCTGCGGGGCACCTTCAACTGCGTGGCGGTGAAGGCCCCGGGCTTCGGTGACCGGCGCAAGGCCATGATGGAGGACATCGCCGTGCTCACGGGCGGCACCTTCATCTCGGAGGACCTGGGGATCAAGCTGGAGAACGTCGACCTGTCCACCCTGGGCCAGGCCAACAAGATCAAGGTGGCCAAGGAGAAGACCACCATCGTGGAGGGCAAGGGCGCCCGGGAGAAGATCCAGGGGCGCATCGCCCAGATCCGCAAGCAGATCGAGGACACCGACTCCGACTACGATCGGGAGAAGCTGCAGGAGCGCTTGGCCAAGCTGGCCGGCGGCGTGGCGGTGATCAAGGTGGGCGCGGCCACCGAGGTCGAGCTCAAGGAGAAGAAGCACCGCATTGAAGACGCCCTGGCGGCCACCCGGGCGGCGGTGGAGGAGGGCATCGTGGCCGGCGGCGGCGTCAGCTACGTCAACGTCATCTCCTCCCTGGACCAGGTGCAGGTGGCGGGCGACGAGAAGGTCGGCGTGAACATCGTCCGCCGGGCCCTGGAGGAGCCGCTGCGCCAGATCGCGAACAACGCGGGCCTGGAGGGTTCGGTGGTGGTGGACCACGTGAAGAACTCCGGCAAGCAGGGTTACGGCCTGGACGCGGCCACGGGCGAGTACGTGGACCTGGCCAAGAGCGGCATCGTGGATCCGGTCAAAGTCAGCCGCATCGCCCTGGAGAACGCCGCCAGCATCGCCTCCATGGTGCTGACCACGGAGGTCCTGGTGGCGGAGATGCCGGAGAAGAAGAAGGCCCCCCCATATCCGCCGTCCCCCGAGATGGACTATTAGCGGACGACGGCCGAAGCCCCCGCCTTGCGGGGGCTTCGCTGTATGCGTGGGGGCCGCGGCCCGGCCGCCGGTGGGAAGCGTTGCCGACGGCGATGAAGCCGGCAAGAGCGGGAGGGAAAGCGAGAAAAAACTTATGGCTTATACGGGGCAAGCATGGCAGCCACATCGGTATACGCTTGTTGGAGAGCATCTTGGGCGGTGGCCGGAATCAGTATTTTTCGTGGAATGCTGAACGCTCTGTTTATGTATTTTTCCGCTCGGCTAGCCGCTGTATCATAGCACATCTGATACTCATGCTCATTAAAGGTGATACGTTCTTAGAGGTCGTATGCAGGGTCGCGATAATCGTCCACTTCCGGCCAATCCTCTACATAACATGCCCAATGCGCCGCAGCGAGCCCGAGAAACTTGCCGGCCTCTTTTATCTCGTCTTGCCGACTCACGATCCTTGGCCCCGGTGCCGCAGCATCTGCTTCAATAACACATCTCCCTCGTTTGCGGGCATCGTTTCCACCTTGGCCGCAAGGCGGTCCGTTGCCTCCCGCAGGACCGGTTCCAGGTGATCGGCCGGCGTTGCAAGCAGTTCGCCGACCCGGCGGAAATAGTTGGCGGCGTCATATGCACCGGACACGGCCTGCTCTAACACCGCGACACCCTTGGCAACCCGGCGCAGCCAGTCTATCCGCCTTCCAACTGAGAATTCGTTGGCATCATCCAGATCCAGTTGAATCACGGTCAAGGCGTCGAAGGCCCCTTGCGCGGCGAGCGGGGCGGGGGTGTCAGGGACGTCACCGATGCCGATTCCGGTCGCAAGACAGTAGCTGATCCATGGGTCAAGGAGGGAGCGGAACCGGAGTCCGCGGGGAGTGGCCAGTCGGAGGTCTACCGGGAGCCCCGTAGCGGTTCGAAGCTTTCGGGCCAGGACGTGACTTTGTCGTACCAGTGCCGGATCGTCCACCACGACCAACAGATCGTAGTCGCTGTTGCTGGTGGCGGCGTTCCCGACGGTATGGGAACCATAAAGGACCGCACCACGCAGGGGCAGCAGCCGTCGGGCTGTGTTAAGGATGGTATCCCATCTTCCTTTTTCCTCGAGATCCTGCGGAACGGTGCCATGCACTAGACCACCCCCCTCGAAACTCCGTTGCGAATATTATACCATGATCAGATTGACCGGTGGCGATGGTCGAGGATGAGGGGCAAAGCCCAGCCAGGCCCTCGCCGGTGGGGCGGTCGTCCTAAGCGCTTGCACCCGGGCTCCCCGGGTGGTATACGGGAAGTGCCAGGGTTGCCTCGCCCGACCGAGGGAAGGGGGGCGTCGGGCGGCGTGCCAAACGCCCGGGGCCGCTCGCTCAGGGCGGATGCCCGTCGATTTTTCGCGGATGGTAGGAGCGGATGGGGTGCCCGGAGAATATACAGCCGAGGCGATCGGATGAGGGGGGTTGTTGCTTGGTGGAAATGGACGAGAGCTTGGGCGCGGCGGCCCTGATCGGCAAGGAGCAGGTCGAGGGCTGGCGTTCCCTGGCGGCACAGACTAAGCGGCTGCGCCGCTCGGCGGCGGCGGCGGTGCAGGCCGGTGAGCGATGGGACTTGCAGCGGCTGCGTAGCGCCCTGCCCGCACTGCAGAAGGAGGCGGAGGCGGCGGCGGGCCTCTCCCGCTCGGCCGCGGAGCTGGTTTCCCGCTTCCACGTGCCGGAAGGGGAGGAGATCGTGCTCTACGCCCGGGAGTTCGAGCGCCTCGCGCGCCAGAAGGGCCTGCCGATCCAGGGTACCTTCCCGGAGTACGTCATCTTTCCGATGGAGGTTCGCTTCGACCTTCCAGGCGAACAGGTGTTCCTGAAGCGCCGCCGCCTGACCATCCTCGAACCGGCAGCGCTGGTGCAGGAACTTTCGCGCCGCCACCAGGCGATCTTGGGCTCGAATTTCAACGAGCGGCGCTTCCTGCAGGCACTGGTCAAGCTCTACGACCTGCTGGACAAAGCGTCGGAAAAGAAGGGTCGCGAGATCCCTTTGAAACGCATCTACGAATTGTTGACCGTGCGCCGGGGCGCTGCGGACTACAGCCCCGCCGAGTTCGCCTTCGACATCTACCGCCTGCGCCGCTCCTCGGACCTCGTATTCGAAGGGCGCCGCCTCGACTTCCACCACGGCCGCCAGACGGGCTTCGACGTGCCGAACGCCCAGGGCGGCACGGACAAGTTCTACGGGTTGAAGATCTGGGAGGTCGGGGAGGGTGACTGAGGAGCGGCCGTTCGTCGACCCCGGCGGGCAGATCGGCTTCTGGCGGCGGGAGTATCTCGAGGACTTCCTTCGTGCCGGCGGCGCGGCGGTCAAGTGGCTCACCGGCCGGGCCGGCGCCGGCAAGACCCAGTGCCTGTGCCGCGTGCGGGAGGAGGCCCGGACTCTTGGCTATCTGACGGCCGAGGTCTCCGCGCGCAGGGTGGCCATCGGGCGCATCGACGAACTATACCGTGCGCTGATGGCGCAGTTGCCGCTGCGGGAGGTCGGGCGGGACTTGGCGCTGGCCGCGGCGCGGCGCGCGGGTGCGGAGGGTTTCGCGGCGGACGGCGGCCAGGATCTGGAGGATGCCCTGGTAGCCTCCGGCAGGCCGCGGGAGGCGGCGGTGCAGGAGGTGCGCACCGCCTGCGACTTCCTTTTCGCGGAGCCCAACATCGCGCCACCCATGGCGGTGGCCTTGCGGCTCTTGGCGCTGGGCTGCTTGCGCCCCGCGGAGGCGGCGGAGGGAGCGGCCAGCGCGGAGCGCTTCCTGCGCGGCGAGCGCATCATGGCGGCGGAACGCCACGCCGTGGGGATCACCATGCGCCTCGACCGCTACAGCGCGCGCGAGATGCTGCGCTCCTTCCTCTACGCGCTGCGGCTCTCCGGCATTCCGGGCCTCGTCGTCACCCTCGACGACCTCGAGCAACTCCTGGAAAAGGAACGGCGGGAGGATGCCGTGCACTACACGAAGATGCGCCGGGATGACACCTACGAGGCGATCCGCGAATTGATCGACGAGGGCGGTACGCTCCCCGGGCTCTTCCTGGTCATCGCGGGGCGACCGGAAGCGTTGCGCGACGAGCGGTTCGGCGTCGAGAGCTATGCGGCCCTGGCGATGCGCGTCGCGCGGGAGGTGCGCTCGACGCGGATAAACCCCTATGACGACCTGATCGATCTCGACGAGATCTGGCAGTCGGACTGGCCGACCCACCGGGCGGCCTTGGCGCGGGCCTACGGCGCCGAAGAGCCCAGGGAGCGCGAACGCGAGTTCCTGCTGGCGGCCAGTCCCCTCTCGCCGTTGCGGCTCTTCCTGCGGGCCATCGGCTGCGAAGGGGGCGAAGCCCTTGGAGCGTGACCTAGCCCGGCGGGTGATCGAGCACCTGCGGGCCGGCGTGCCGTCCTTGGAGTCGGCGGAGGTGCTGTCGGCCGGGCGGCGCCGCCTGTTGGGGGAAATCGAGGAGGATCTGGCGGCGTTGGCGCGCGGTAGCCGCCGCGGCCTGCGCATCATCGCCGGAAACTACGGCGAGGGTAAGACCCACACCCTCGAGGCGGTGGAGGCCCTGGCGCGGCGTGACAATTTCGTGGTCGGCCTGCTGACCGTGAGCCGGGAGACGCCGCTCGACCGGCCAGATCGCATCTATCGCAAGCTGGTGCGCCGCACCTACCTGCCGGGGCTCGCTCGCCCCGGCCTCGAGCCGATATTGCGGCGCCTGGGCGAGAACGAGGGCGCCGTGCAGCGCCTGCTGCGCTTCTGCGAGCAGAACCTGCATCCGAAGCTGGCCCTGGTTCTGGAGGCCAGGCTCGAGAGTACCTTCGGGGACGTGGAAAAGTTCGAACGCGACATCTCCGGCTACTTCCTCACCAGTGCCGAGACGCGGCGCGCCTACGCGGCAGTCATGGGCCGCAAGGCGCCGAAGATCCCGTCCTTCCGCAGCGGCGACGCTTTCGACTACCTGCGTCTGTTGGACGAGGCGGCGGTGCGCGCGGGCTTTTCCGGGCTCGTGCTGCTATTCGACGAGGTGGAGATGCTCGGCCGGCTCGGCCGCCTGGGGCGCGCCCGCTCCTACGACTTCCTGCAGCGGCTCTCCGACCCGCGGATCTTCCCGCACACTTACCCGGTGCTGGCGGTCGCGTCGTCGTTCCAGGCCGACCTGGAGGGGCGGCTGGGTGAGATGGAGCACCTCCCCGCCTGGTTGGAGGCGCACGGCCGCCCGGAGTTCAAGGAGGCGGTTCGTTCCGTGGTGCGCCGCCTGGAGGAGGCGCCCCACCTGGCGCCGTTGTCCGAAGAGGACCTCGCCGAGGTCTTCGGCGGCATCGCCCAGGCTCATGCGGCCGCTTTCTCCTGGCAGCCGCCGGTGGACGGCAAGGAGCTCTTGGCGGCGGTTCGGGTTCCCCTGCGCGAACGCGATCTCAAGGTGCGCCAGTTGGTGCGGGCCGCGGTGCATTACCTCGATCTCTACCGTGCCTACGGCGAGGCGCCGCAGCTCCAAGTGCAGGCGACGGGCGAGGCGGCGCCCGTCTACGGCGGGGATGAGGGCATGGAGGAGGGCGAGGCGGTGCGGCGCAACTGGCCGGACTGAGGTGGAGACCATCCTGGATGCGCAGGTCCTAGGCGTGTACGGAGATCTCGGAGTCGCCTGGGCGGACTTCGGGGTCATGGGGGAGCCCGTCGTGCTGCGCAAGGAATTGGCCTTGCGGCTGCCGCAGCAGGGCCGTGTGCCCCGCTTTGTCGCCGAGTTCCTGCTGGCGCGCCACGCGGGGGAGGATGCGCTTGAGGCGGTGCAGGACGACTTCCAGCGCTACCTGCCTGAGCCGCGCGAACGCGAACTTTGGCTGCACCGGCTGGCGCGGGAGGGTTCGGTGCGCATCCTGGACCGACTGGAGGTGCAGGTGGATCTGCAGAGCACGACCTACCCCGGCCGCTTCGCGACCCTGGACCTCGCCTGCCGGGTGGACCCGGAGCTTGCGGATCGGCATCCGGGACTCTTGACCGGGGGGCTCTGGGGCCTTTCGGAGGTGGCGCTGGGTGCCGAAGAGCCGGAGGTCGCCGCATTCTGGCCGGTAGAGGTGCAGGTCCGCCTCGAGCCGTTCCTCGCGGGGCGGCGGCATTTCTCGGCCGGGAAATGGATCGATCTTCTTTTGACCTCGGCCGGCTACGACCCGGACGCCGTGACCGAGGGACTCACACCGGACCGAAGTCTGCGGCGCAAGCTCCTGCTTTTGGCGCGGCTGGCCCCCTTTGTCGAGGGCAGCCTGCACCTTTTGGAGCTCGGACCGAAGAACACCGGCAAGACCTACCTCGCGCGCAACCTGTCGCCGGAGGCCTTCGTGATCTCGGGCGGTCGCGCCACGCCGGCCAACCTCTTCGTGCATCTGGGAACCGGCCGGCCCGGCCTCCTGGCGCGGCGCCGGGTCGTCGCCTTCGACGAGGTGGCCAGATTGCACCTGGGCGGTGAGGAAACCCTCGCGGCCCTCAAGGACTTTCTCGAGAGCGGTCGTTTCAGCCGTGGCAGCCGGGAGATGGCGTCGGACGCCAGCGTCGTGTTCCTCGGCAACATCGAGGTCTCCGGCGGCAGGCCTTCGCCGCGCTACCGGCATCTGTTGGAGCCGTTGCCGGCGGAGCTGCGCGACAGCGCTTTCGCCGATCGGATCGCCGCCTTCCTCCCCGGCTGGGAGCTGCCGAAGATCAGTCGGGAGACCCTGGCGCGGGGTATCGGTTTCCTTTCGGACTACTTCGGCGCGGTGCTGCTCAAACTGCGCTCCCTGCCCTACGCCGAGCACTACGCGGCATTCACCGCGGGGAAGGACCTCCTGCCCGGCATGACCCGCCGTGATCAGGTGGCGGTGGAACGCACGGCCAGGGCGCTCCTGAAGCTCGTGTTCCCGGAGGGACCGTCCGGCACCGACGGGGAGATCGTCCTTGCAATCCTGTCCCTGGCCGGGGAGCTGCGCCAGCGGGTGCACGAGCAGTTGTGCATCCTGTCGCCGGGGGAGTTTAGCCAGCGGGAGATCGGTTTTTCGGGGGTGCCGCGCCCGGAGGCGCCGGATCTCGCCCCGCAGGCCGAAGCGGTGCGGCTCTTCCCCGGCGTCTACTACCTGGACGGGTCGGAAGCCCCGGAGGATCTCGGCGGCAGCTTGCGGCGCATCGAGGCGACACTGGCCGCGGCGGGGCGGGGCCCGCGGCTGGTTGGCGAGGGCGGCGCCGCGCTCCAGGACGCACTGCGCATCGCCTGGGACGTGCTGTTCTCCCGCCGGCGCGTCCTGGGGGTTGCGGCCGGCTCTTGGGAGGGCAAGGGGTTGGCCGTGGAGGTGGCTGGCCCGGTGCGGGACGCAGGCGCCGCGGGACTGGCCCTCCTGCTCGGCGCATACGCGGTGGTCAGGGCATCCACCTGGTCGCACCTCGTGGTCGCGGCGGGGCGGGTGAGCCTGGAAGGGCGCATCGAGGCCCCCTACGACCTGGACCTGCGCTTGGAGGCCCTGCGGGGGGTGCGCCGGGGCAGCCTCGTCGTCGGAGAGTTGCCTGAGGCCGGATTGCGCCGGATCAAGGAGCGGCTCGGGCCCGGCTGGGAGGTGCGCTGTGCCGGGTCCGTGGAGGAGATCCTGGGCCGGTGAGGAAGTGGGAGGTGGGGGAGGCGAAAGGGCCGCGACTTGACGAGGCCTTGGCGATTCTGGCGGGCGCTCTGCCGCCGGTGCGATTCGAGACCGTCCCTGCGGTGCGGGCCGTGGGCCGCCGGCTGGCTCGGGATCTGGTGGCGCAGGAGGACCTGCCGCCCTTCGATACGGTGGCTCGGGACGGGTATGCCTTGCGGGCGGCGCAGGCAAGCTGTAAGCTGGAGGTGGCGGGCTGGGCCCTGGCCGGGGTCCCTTTCCGCGGCACCCTGCGGTCGGGAGAGGCCGTGGCCGTAGCCACCGGTGCCCCCCTGCCGGCGGGCTGCGACGCGGTGGTTCCCTACGAGGCCACCGCCTGCGGGGAGGGCCGACTGAGGTGCCGGGTAGCCCTGGCTCCCGGGGACGGGGTGCACCGGCGCGGGGAAGAGGTGGCGGCGGGAGTGCTCCTGGCGGAGGAGGGGGAGATCCTGGCTGCGGGAGCTGCCGGCACGCTGGTCTCCCTGGGCCTGGACCGGGTGGCGGTGGGCCGGCGGCCCCGGGTGGGCATCCTGGCCACGGGCAGCGAGCTGGCCGCCGCTCCCCGAGCCGGGGAGGGGCAGATCAGGAGTTCCAATCCGCAGCTGCTGGAGGCCTTGGTGCGCCGCAGCGGTGGGGTTCCCGTCGATCTGGGCACGGTGCCGGACGACCCGGCCGCCCTAGGCGCGGCGCTGGAGCGTCCGGTGGACGTGTGCCTGATCACTGGCGGCAGCTCACGGGGCGCGGCGGACTTCACCCGCGGCGTGCTGCGCGCGGGAGCCGAGGTGCTTTTGGACGGCGTGGCCATGCGCCCGGGGGGGACCCTGCTGGCGGTGCGCCGCGGCGGCCGGCTCCTCCTGGGTCTGCCCGGCACCCCCGGAGCGGTGCGGGCCCTGGGGCTCTTGGTGGTTGGTCCGCTGCTGCACCGCTGGCAGGGGGCGCCCTCCCTGCTGCCGCCGGAGGTGCCCGCGGCCCTCCAGGCGGCCATGACCTTCCGACCGGCGGGGGTGGAGCGCTTCGTCGAAGTGCGTTTGTCTGTGGTGGGAGGCTGTTGGACGGCCGGTCCGCCGGCGGCTTTGTGGCGGGAGGACAGCGCTTACGCCCGCATCCCGCCGGGCACGGCTGCCCTGGCCGCGGGGGACGCGGTCGGGGTGCTGCAGGTTTGAGAGGAGGGAGCGGGGTTTGCTGTCTACGGTGGCGGTGGTAGGCTGGTCCGACAGCGGCAAGACCACCCTCTTGGAGCGGGTCCTGCCCGTCCTGCGTTCCCGCGGTTACCGGGTGGCCACGGTGAAGCATCACGGCCACGGTGGGGATGCGGACCTGCCGGCCAAGGACACGCGCCGCCACTGGGAGGCGGGCGCGGAGGCGGTTGCCTTGGTGTGCCCGGGCCGGATGGCCGTGTGGCGGCGGGTCGAGGAGGAACCTTGCCTGGAGGAGGTGGTGCGCATTCTGGAGAGTCAGGTGCCGGGCCTGGACCTGGTCCTGGCCGAGGGCTTCAAGCACTGGGCCGGGCCGAAGATCGAGGTCTTGGGGGATGGGGGGGAGGTCTGGGAGGACCCTGACTTGTTGGCCGTGGTGGTGCGCACCCCCCTGGCTGCGCCGGTGCCCGCCTTGCCGGCGGATGACCCGCAGGCCGTGGCGGACTTTCTGGAGCGGCACGTCCTGGCGGCGCGTCCATGAAGGGACGGCACCGGGACGCCATGACGGTGGTGGAGCACCTGGAGGAGCTGCGCCGCCGCCTGATCTGGAGCCTGGTGGCCCTGGGGGTGGGAGCCGGGGTGGGGTTCTACCTGGAGCGGCCCATCCTGGCCTTCCTGCTGCGGCCGGCTTTTCCCCTGGGGGTGCACAAGCTGGTCTTCTTGAGCCCCACCGAGGCGCTGTTCACCTACATCAAGATCTCCATGGTGGTGGGGGCGATCCTGGCTTCCCCCGTGTGGCTGTACCAGTTCGTCGCCTACGTGCTGCCGGCCATGGCGGCGCGGGAGCGGCGCTACCTGTACCTGTCGCTGCCGCCGGTGGTGCTCTTGTTCGTGGCCGGGCTGGCCTTCGGGTATTTCGTCTTCGTGCCCATGGTCTTCCGGTTCCTGTTCCGCTTCGCCGGGCCGGAGCTGGTGCCCATGCTTTCCATCTCCAAATACATCTCCTCCCTGCTGAGCTTCACCCTGCCCTTCGGCGTGGTCTTCGAGCTGCCGGCGGTGGTGGCCCTTTTGACCCGCTTGGGGGTGATCTCGGCGGCCTTCCTGCGCCGGCAGCGCCGCTGGGCCATCCTGCTGATCTTCGTGGTGGCGGCCATCTTCACGCCGCCGGATCCCTTCTCCCAGTTGGTGATGGCCTCCCCCATGCTGGTGCTCTACGAGGCCAGCATCCTGGTGGCCGCGGCGGTGGAGCGGCGGCGCCCGCAGCCGGCGGCGGACGCGGACGACTGATCCGGGCGAGTCGGTTCCAAAAGAGGAGCGGTGACGGCGGATGGACGATCCCACCTCCAGCGTGCTCTTGACCGACTTCTACCAGTTGACCATGCTCCACGGCTATTTCCGGCAGGCCATGGAGGAGACGGCGGTCTTCGAGCTCTTCGTGCGCAAGCTGCCTCCCCGCCGTGGCTTCCTGCTGGCGGCCGGCTTGGAGCAGGCGCTGGAGTTCCTGGAAGCCTTGCGCTTCACCCCCGAGGAGCTGGCGTGGCTGGAGGAGACCGGCCGCTTCGACCGTGCCTTCTTGGATCGGTTGGCCAAGCTGCGCTTCACCGGGGACGTGGACGCCCTGCCCGAGGGCACGGTGTGCTTCGCCGACGAGCCGATCCTGCGGATCACGGCGCCGCTGCCTCAGGCGCAGTTGGTGGAGACGAGGCTGATGAACCTGATCCACCTGGAGACCATGATCGCCTCCAAGGCGGCGCGCTCGGTGCTGGCGGCCCCCGGCAAGCTGCTGGTGGACTTCGGGTTGCGGCGCACCCACGGGGCGGAGGCGGGTCTATTGGCCGCCCGGGCGACCTACCTGGCCGGCTTCGCCGGCACCGCCACGGTGCTGGCGGGAAAGCGCTTCGGGGTCCCCCTGTACGGCACCATGGCCCACTCCTTCGTGCAGGCTCACGCCGACGAGGCGGCGGCCTTCGAGCATTTCGCCCGGGCTCAACCGGACAACGTGATCCTGCTCATCGACACCTACGACACGGAGGCGGGGGCGGCCAAGGTGGTGGAGGTGGCCGCCAGGCTACGGCGGGACAACATCGCGGTCAAGGGCGTGCGCCTGGACAGCGGCGACTTGGGGGAGCATGCCCGGCGGGTGCGGCGCATCCTGGACGCGGGGGGCTTGACCCAGACCATCATCTTCGCCAGCGGAAATTTGGACGAGGACGAGCTCACGCGGTTGGTGGCTGCCGGGGCGCCCATCGACGGGTTCGGCGTGGGCACGCGGCTGGACACCTCCGCCGACGCGCCCTACCTGGACATGGCCTACAAGCTGCAGGAGTATGCCGGGCGGGCCAGGCGCAAGCGCTCCGAGGGCAAGGCCACCTGGCCGGGGCGCAAGCAGGTCTTTCGCCATCGGGACCGGGACGGGCGCCTGGTGCGGGACGTGCTCACCCTGGAGGCGGACCGGCAGGCGGGCGAGCCGTTGTTGGTGCCGTGCATGCGCGCGGGACGGCGGCTTGCTCCCGCGCCCTCCTTGGAGGAGGCGCGCCGCCGCGCGGCACGGCAGCTGGCCCAGCTGCCCGAACACCTGCGCCGCCTGGAGACGGCGCCGCCCTACGAAGTGGAGGTGACCCCCGCGCTCCGGGAACTGGCCCGGGCGGTGGACGAGGGCCTGCCCTCCTGAGCCGGCGGGGGCCTGAGGGGCGGTTCCCATCGACCGCGGACAGGGAGCCGTTAGGAGGAGATGCAAGAAAGAAGGCGAAACCCTAAAGCGTGGAGAAGGCCTACCGCAGGGAGGCGAGCCGATGCGCAAGCAGGCGGCGGGCGGCGGCTCACGCGCGTTTTTCCGCACCATCCGGGGCAAGCTGACGGTCCTGGGCGTGTTTTTGGTGGCCGTGATCCTCGGTACGGCCGCCTATATCCTGGTGGTGGTTCCCCTCCAGGCGCTGCGGACGGAGCGGCCCCTGGTGCAAAGCGCCGGCACGGCGACCGCCGTCGGCCTGGGAGAGGGAGTGCAATACGCGGAAGCGGCGGTGGCGCGCCTGGCGGCCCAGCCGGGGATGGCGGGGGAGGCGGCCCTGGCGGCCGGCGGCGCCGCGGGGGCCCG
>JAJZIM010000006.1 GCA_021810565.1 Bacillota bacterium | reverse complement strand
GCGAGCAGACCGCAGCCTGAAGCCGGGTACGAAACCCCCTGGACGGCACCTTCCGCGGTAGGTGTCGCGTGTAGTCGTCACCTGTGGTGGCGATACCTTACACAATAAGGGAGTAAGCTCGGAGAACCGCCGGGGTGACCACCCACCAAGTCCCTGAGGAAAAAGGAAGTTTGGATCACAAAGCCGCGAGAGGAAGTTTGAGGCGCCTAACTCCCCGCCGCTCTCCCCAAGGAATGAATATTCATTCAATCTTCCGCATAAATATGCACGCTAAGCCGCTGGGTCAAGGCTCGCGGGGAGATGTGGGGATACGTCAGGGTGTGGGCCTTACTTCCGTAACGCAAAAAGCAAAATGGCCGCTGTTCGCGTGGTGGCCGGAACCAGGGCCAAGGGTGGCAAGGCTCGTTAACACAGGCAGCGGCCGCCCGACGACGACCTGGCGACACCCGCGGTGCGGGCTCGAAGGCAAGGAGAAATGATGCCCTTGACGAAGGGCCGGGAAAGGGGCGACCTATGCCGCGCGTCGAAAAGGATGGATCGGATGCTTCCGGCCCCAACCCATATGTTCGCCACCTGGGGCTCGTTCGGGTGCCAGAGGTGGAGGAGGCTGCGACGCGCCAGGGCGTGAAGCTGTTCCATCTGATGGTGCTGGCCATCTTGGAGCGGGGCGGGTCCATGAGCCTGGAGGAGATCGCCCAGCGCTTGGCCGGGGCGGGGATCGCGGGTCGCAGTGGAGACTTGAACTTGTCGCTGAAACGGGCGTGGCACGGTTGCAAGCCGGTCTATCGGGATCCGGCGGGACGCTTCGACCTGGATTTGGACTGTCTGGAGATGGACCACCTGCTTTGGGCCCTCAATTGCCATCCAAGGGAGCCGCAGCTCATGGATCCGCCGCTGCCCCAGGAGGTGGTCGTGTCCGTTCCGGGTCCGGAGGTGCCCTTGAGCGAGGAGGAATTGCAGGCGGCCCTGCGGGACCGCAGCATGTGGGCGATATCACTCCGGCGGCAGACGGCGGCGCTCTTGGACGTGCGGGGTGGGCCGCTTCCCGTGGCCGAGGTGGATCAGGCCCTCGAGGTACTGAGCAGTTTCCGACCGCGCCTGACCATCGAGGTGTGCCGGCGGTGGCAAGGCGACCTCGTAACCGTGGATGAGGCGGGACGGCTGCACCTCAACCGCTCCTCGGCGGACATCCCTGCCATGCGCCAAGCCATCCGGCGTGCGGCGCACCCGGTGCTGCTCGCCCAGGCCCGGGAGGCCAGCGCCGCGGAACTGCTGACTGCTTGGGAGCGCCGCGAGGAGGAGAAACGCCAGCGTGATCGGGAAACGGCGGCCCGCCTGCGCCGCGGGGTGGTCCGGGCGGTCCTGCAGGACGGCGTGGTGCGGGTGGCGGCAGTATTGGACTTGGACGCTGACCGGGTGCAGGTCTTCTGGCGGGAGGAAGTGGATCGGCTACGCGAGACCCTGGAGGCGTATGATTTGCTGGCCGGTCTTAGCATTCGCGACCTGCTTTTCGCCCTCGGCCAAGACGTGCTGAATTGGCGAGTGACGGCACTGGAACCGCCGCAAAAGGGCTGGCAGCTTCGCGGGGGGAGGAAGGTGTCGCTCACCCCGCGCCTCGTGCTTCGCTCCACCCTTTGGCGGGACCATCCTTTGGAGGAGCCGGCGGTCATCCTCCAAGCCTTGCGGCAAGGGCGGCACCGATGGGTGGTTCGCCGCTTGGAGCGCGACCTTCGCAACCTGGCGGCTCTATACCGGTACGGCCTAACCCACGGCTACGTCTTGGCCCGGTGGGGCGACGACCAGAGCGCTCTTGCGGTGGATTGGGCGCAGCCGGGGGATCTGACGATGCGGGGAACGGTGCGCGAGGCGATGGAGCGGCGCTGCCTTTTGGGGGCCTCCCTCATCGTCCCCGAGACGGGAGAGCTGGTGGACGTCGAGGGTATGGTCGAGGGTATGGACAGGTGGACGGTGCAGATGACGACCCCGTTCCTTGGCCTTTTGGAACTTGACTACGAGGACGTATTCAGCGTCCGCCTGTTAGAGCCGTCCGAGACCTGAGCGCCCGCACGGCGCTCTGGCGATCTATCGTGGCCCGCGGTTCGACCGATCCCGGCGGCGTGCCGCCCCAGGGATTATTTTGTTCTTTCGCTACGCCAAAATTTATGCTATAATCCCATGGTGAAAGGATGGTGCAGTATCCTAGTCGAACCCCGCTGCCTGAAGGCGGGCCTAAAAATCCGTCGCGGGCACATCGATGAAGTTCCTGGTGCTGGCTGCCGACGCCCAGTCGGGGGCTGGGGCTGGGAGTTAAGGGGGACGGGGCGATCCGCAATGGCATGCGGGCGTTGACCCTGCCCCCGCGGAGGCCCAAGTCCGTGGTGGGCAGATCGAGCTGTTCATTACGGCTTGGGGATGAACCTGCATTCGGTGCTGACTTACGATGAAGCGTTGGGTGCAGCGTAGCCTGCCTTGAGTGGGACGGGCGGAGGACGGGTTCCACCCCCGGGACCAGGGCCCTGGGACCGGACGGTGCAGCCGACTGAAACTCTTCCTGCAAAAGAGGCTAGGGCAGTGAGGGGAACGCCGGGGAAAACCCCTAGGCTGTTCGGGATCCGAGGCTGTACGGGGATTACAGTGTGGACTAAGTGGCAATCTAGCACTGCTCTCGGCGACGAAGCAGGGAGGGGCCAAGGGGAAACCGCCGGTTGCGGCGACGGGCCGGTGCCCCTTCTGTGGGAAAGCCAGCTAGACCTCAAGCCGCAAGGTTTACCCGTACAGTTGCCATCCTTTCATCATGTTCTTTCCAGTCGAGGAGCGGAGGCCTTGGCCGACAGACGACGCGGATCGCTGGCCCTCCGGGGGATCAAGGTGGGGGCGGCGGCCTTCGTGGTCAGCGCCCTCTTGGCGTGGCCATCCCAGGCGGCCATGCGTCATTGGGCCGCCTACCTGGCCCTGCCCCTCTTGCTGGCCATCGTCTTGACGGGCATCCTCTTCGACGTGGTGGGGGTGGCCGCCACGCGGGCCTCGGAGATCCCCTTTCACGCCCGTTCGGCCAAGGGCCTGCCGGGGGCCCGGCAGGCCATCCGCATGGTGCGCCAGGCGGACAAGGTGGCCCTCTTTTGCAGCGACGTGGTGGGAGACCTGGCAGGGACCCTGAGCGGGGCGGCGGCGGTGGCGGTGGCGGTGCACCTTTTCGTCGGCGGCAGCCGGGCGCTCTGGGCCGGGATGCTGGCGGTGGCGGCGGTGACCGCCCTGACCATCGGCGGCAAGGCGGTGGGCAAGGCTTACGCCATCCGCCGGGCCAACGCGGTGGTGGGCCGGGTGGCCCGCGCCTTGGCTTGGGCGGAGCGGCTGCTGGGCCGGGAGATCTTGGTTGGCGCCCCCAAGGGGCGCTGGAAGGGATGAGGCGCGTGGCTGGAGTCTTGGACGGGATCGAGCGGCCGGCGGACCTGACGCAGTTTAGCCCGGCGCAGATGGAGCAGCTGGCCGAGGAGCTGCGGGAGGAGATCATCGGCACCGTGGCGCGCACCGGCGGCCACCTGGCCCCCAGCCTGGGGGTGGTGGAGCTGACCATCGCCCTCCACGCGGTGCTGGGCGATCCGCGGGACCGCATCGTGTGGGACGTGGGCCACCAGTCCTATGCCCACAAGCTGCTCACGGGGCGGCGGGAGGCCTTCCGAACCTTGCGCCAGGCGGGGGGGCTGTCCGGCTTTCCCTCCCGGGACGAGAGCCCCTACGACGCCTTTGGTACGGGGCACGCCAGCACCTCCATCTCCGCCGCCCTGGGGATCGCCACGGCCCGGGACCTGGCGGGAGAGCACTACGCCGTGGCCGCGGTCATCGGCGATGGCGCGCTGACCGGGGGCCTGGCCTACGAGGGTATGAACAACGCCGGCCAGCGCGGCTCGGACCTCATCGTGGTCTTGAACGACAACAGCATGTCCATCGCGCCCAACGTGGGGGCCATGTCCGCCTACCTCACCCGGCTGCGGGCCGATCCCCGCTACGAGCGGCTCAAGGCGGACGTGGAGAGTGTGCTGCGGGCCATCCCCCGCATCGGCGGCACCGTGGCCAAGACGGCGGAGCGGCTCAAGGACGGGCTCAAGCACCTGGTGGTGCCGGGCACCCTCTTCGAGGAGTTGGGCTTTCGCTACCTGGGACCCTTGGACGGCCATCGCATCCCGCTGCTGATGGAGGTGCTGCGGGACGCGCGGCGCATGGGCGGGCCGGTGCTGGTGCACGTGATCACCCGCAAGGGGCAGGGCTTCGCCCCCGCGGAAGAGCGCCCCGACACCTACCACGGCACGGGTCCCTTCGACCCGCGGACCGGGGCGGTGCGCTCCGGTGGCGGCGCCCCCAGCTACACCCAGGTCTTCGGCGAGGCCCTGGTGCGCTTGGCCCGGCGGGATCGGCGCGTGGTGGCCATCACTGCGGCCATGCCGGAGGGGACCGGCCTTGCCGCCTTCGCCCGGGAGTTTCCGGACCGCTTCTTCGACGTGGGCATCGCCGAGGAGCATGCGGTGACCTTCGCCGCCGGATTGGCCGCCCAGGGCCTGCGTCCCGTGGTGGCGGTCTACTCCACCTTCCTGCAGCGGGCGGTGGACCAGGTCATCCACGACGTGGCCCTGCAGCGGCTGCCGGTGGTCTTCGCCCTGGACCGGGCGGGGGTGGTGGGCGAGGACGGAGCCACGCACCAGGGGCTGTTCGACCTGGCCTACCTGCGGGCCGTGCCGGGCATGACCCTGGCCGCGCCCCGGGACGAGGCGGAACTGGTGCACCTGTTGGCCACCGCCCTGGCGGGCAGCGTCCCTTTCGCCCTGCGCTACCCGCGCGCCCGGGGGGAGGGGGTGGCCGTTCCGGAGGAACCCCGGCCTGTTCCGGTGGGCCGCGGTCAGATCCTGCGGGAGGGCAAGGACGCGGCGGTGTTGGCCTTGGGTCCGCTGGTGGCCGAGGCCTTGCGGGCGGCCGAGGAGCTGGCCCGGGAGGGTATCCGGATCACCGTGGCGGACGCCCGCTTCATCAAACCCCTGGACGAGGCGATGGTTCGCCAGCTGGCCGCCATGCCGCTGATCACCGTGGAGGAGCATGCCCGCATCGGCGGGCTGGGCAACGCCGTGGCGGAGTTTCTGGCCGACGCGGGCCTCATGACGCCCCTGCGCATATTGGGAGTGGACGACTGCTTCGTGCCCCACGGGGCGCGCGCCCAGATGCTGGAGGAATGCGGGCTCACGGCCCAGGCGGTGGCCGAGGCGGTGCGGGAGGTGCGGGGCATCCGGCCCCTGGCCAAGGCGCGGGGCAAGGTGCGTTGAGGCGCCGGCTGGACGTGTACCTGACCCAGCGGGGGGACTTCCCCTCGCGGGAGAAGGCCCAGGCGGCCATCATGGCCGGCCAGGTGTGGGTAGACGGGGCTCCCGCCACCAAGGCGGGGGCCTTGTTGCGCGAGGGGGCCACGGTCGAGGTGAAGGCCCGCTCCCCCTACGTGGGCCGGGGCGGCCACAAGCTGGAGCGCGCCTTGGACGTGTTCGGGGTGGATCCCGCCGGGCGGGTGGTCCTGGACGCCGGGGCGGCCACGGGCGGGTTCACCCATTGCCTGCTGCTGCGGGGTGCCCGCCGGGTGTATGCCGTGGATGTGGGGTACGGTCAGCTGGACTTCCGGCTGCGCCAGGATCCCCGGGTGCGGGTGTTGGAGCGCCGGGACCTGCGCTCGGTGCGCCGGGAGGAGTTGGAGGAGCTCCCCACCCTGATCACCCTGGACCTGGCCTTCATCTCCCTGGCCCGGGTGCTGCCGACGGTGGGGACCCTGCTGGCGGGCGGGGGGGAGGTGGTGGCTCTGGTGAAGCCCCAATTCGAGGCGGGGCGGGAGCAGGTGGGCCGCCGCGGCGTGGTGCGCGACCCGGCGGTGCACCGGCAGGTGCTGGAGCGGGTGGCCGCCGCGGCCGGCCAAGCCGGTTTCCGGGTGCGGGCCATGACCCACTCTCCCCTGAAGGGACCGAAGGGGAACATCGAGTTCTTTATGCACCTGGAGCCGGGAGCGGGTCCGCCGCCCACTTCGGAAGCGGTGCGGCGCACGGTGGAGATAGCCTGGGCCGAGCTTTGCCCCTGAGCCGACCCGGCGGACGGCGCGCCGCCGCGTTCCACATATTGCCCTTAAAGCCAGCGCGTGTTATGATGCCGGGTGGAGGAGCGGTGAACCGAACAACCGGTTGCAACGGTCATAGCCATGGAAACTGCACGGGCAAAGATCCTCGGCCGTCGGTGGGCGGTGCCTTCGCCCGCGACGGCGCGGGACGGGGAAGGGGGATCCTTCCACGACGCGGCGGACTTGGCGGGCGGTGGCGGGGTTGGCGGTCCTGGCCGCGTTGGTGGCGGCGTGTCAGCGGCAGGAGCGCCCCTCGGTCAGCCCGGCCTTGAGCTTGCGCCAGGTTTACAGATGGGGCGCCGCCACCGGACGGGTGGCCGGGGTAGTACCGGTGGGCGGCCTTGGGCGGCCCATCTTCCTGCTGAACGAGACGGCGCCCGCCGGGGCGGTGCGGGTGGTGATCGGACTGCGTCATCCGCAGGACTTCCGGTGGTCGGGGGGGCCGGTGTTGTGGGCCGTGCGCTCAGGTCCGGACGGCTTTTGGGCGGTGACCGGCGGACCTGTCGGCTTTCGGCTGTGCCGCTGGGCTGCTGGAGCGCAGCGCGCGGCGTACTCCCTGGGGGAACACTACGCCCATCCTCCCGGCGGGCTGGCCGTCCTTCGAGGGCGGCCCTGGGTGGCGACCTACGCCCGAGGCAATTGGGCCTTGACCAGGGCGGCGGGAAGCGGGCTTAAGCGACATCCGCTGCCGGTGGCCTGGCGGGCGGGGACCACGGATCTTCTGGGACCGGTGACGGTGGGCGATCAGGTGTATTTGGCGCAGCAGCCCTTTTTGCCTGGAGGCGCGGCCTTTCTCGTCTGGTACCGGTCCGGGACGCACCGCTTCCGCCGGGCGGCCCTGCCGGCGGGATGGTTTCCGGTAGGCTTATCGGCCGTCGGTGGGCGTGCCCTGATCCTGCTGCAAAAGCAGCAGGCGGCGGGCGGCTATCAGGCGGTGCTCTTGCGCCGGCACCGGCCCCTGGCCTTCCGGGAGCTGGCCCCAGTCTCGGGGCATCTGTACGGGGGCCTGCCCGGACCGGTAGGGCAGTTGCTGCTCACGGCGGGCCGCGCCGGTCAGAGCCGGGTGCTGGCCCTCACCCCCCGGGGGATGCGGCGAAGCGGGCCGGTGGCGGGCGGACTGGCGCTCTTCGAGATGGGACAGAGGATCATGGCCGCGGGGGACGCCGGGGTGTACGCCCTGGGCGGCTAACTCCTTCAGGGAGTGCGGCGGGATCTGCCGCAGCGGGGAGGCTGGTCCGCGGGCGATGGCGGTGGAGCCACTTGGCGATGGGATGGTCCTCGCACAGGGAAATTGTTTCGGCTACGCGCGGGGAAGAAAGCGTACTCCCCGCGCGTCTTCCATGGTAACTTGGTGAGCTGTCTTGGTCGCGAGGGATGGCCCCTGAGGGGGGCAGGGAGGTTCGCCTGGGCGACCCCGGAGGGGAGGTAGCTCAAGCGTGACCCAGGGAGTGGTTATAGCCCATGGGGTAGGGAGGAGGAGCGAGGATGCGAGGCGGTACGTTGGCCCTGACCCTGTCGATGCTCTTATTGGCCACCGGCTGCGGGGCGTCCCCGAGGCCCAGCACGGCGGGGGTGGTGCTGACCGGGAAATGGACCGGCACGTTGCAGCACTGGGTTGCGGACGGGAACCTGTCCCTGTCCGGCACCACCATAAGCCAGGGCCCTGGCGGCGTACTGACCATGAAGATCCACGATTTCGGAACCTGGCACGGCCAATTGCGGGGAGATCAAGTGGTGCTGACCAGCACCTACGGGCTCGGCCCTGAGCACACGGCCAGCGAGCGGTGGCAGGGGACCGTCCACGGACGAAAGATCACCGGGTACTACACCTCCAGCGTCTTGGCGAACGGCAAGGTGACCCAAAAAAAGGTTGAGCCGTTTTTCCTGCAGCGCGTTGGCCCCTGACGCTCTCCCACGGCTGAAGCCGTGGGGTTATGCCTGAGGACCCCACCACGCCTTTCCCAGGATCTCGTAAAGCCAGCCCTCGGTCGGGGCCTCTTCCGGGAGATCGCGAGGGAAGGCCTTGCCTCCGATGGGCGGGAGTGCTGGGAAGGCGGGTGGGCAGTGGCCCTCGGCGGCGATGGGGGCGGCAGGAGCTGCCGAGGTCCCTGTTGTCTTTTGAGGTTGGCCCGTGGTAGAATTTTTCCGGGAGGTGCGGGATGCAGGAGCAGGTGCGAGGCGGAGAGGACATCATCTTCAAGCAGGTCAGCCGCCTGTTTCGGGATGAGTTGCTCGCCAACTACGGTTGGGAGCCCATGGAGATCACCGCCGAGGTGCCCACCGCCCTGCCCTTCACCGTGGGAGAGCGTCGACCGGATTTCCTCTTCCGGCTGGCGGACGGCAACCTGCTGCACCTGGAGTTCCAATCCACACCGGCCAGGCTGGAGCGCTTCTTGGTGTATGACGCCCTGCTTTTGGAGCGGGACCACTGCCGGGTGCGCACCGTGGTGATCTACACCGGCGGCCTTCGGGCGGCGGAGTCGGAGTTGGACGGCGGCGCCCTGCTCTATCGGGTGCACAACTTCTTCCTCAAGGACCGGAACGGAGAGTCGGTGCGGGAGGCGGCGGCGCGGAAACTGGCGGCGGGAGAGCGGCTGTCCCGGCAGGAAACGCTGGACCTGATCCTGTCGCCGCTGATGGAGCAGGATTGCCCTCCGGGGGACGCGGTGTTGGCCGCTTTGCGGGTGGCTGCGGCCATCCCCGAGCAGGAGGCGGAACGGGACTGCTGCTTGGGGGCGATCGTGGGCCTGGGCGACAAGTTCTTGGATGACGAGCAGCGTCGGCAGCTGAGGGAGGTGTTGTACATGACGCGGGTGGGGGAACTGCTGCGGGAGGAAGGCAGAGCCGAGGGCAGAGCCGAGGGCAAGGCGGAAGGCAAGGCGGAGGCGATCCGGGTGCTTTTGACCCGGCGCTTCGGATCGGTGCCTGGCGCGTTGTCGGAGGAGTTGGGACGCGTCCGGGAGGAGCCGATCTGGGAGGAGTTGCTGCTGGCGGCGGCCGGGGCGGCGAGCCTGGCGCAGTTTCAGCGGCGGCTGCGCGAGCTGACGGGCGAATGAAGGCCGCTGGCTGAAGGTGCGGCGCCGGGCAAGCTGGTTTGGCGCCTGCCCTAAGGCTGGCGGCTGTATTCATGGGAGGGTGTGGATCGCCCCCGGCCGGAGCGGGCCGGGGAAGGGATGGGAGGCCAACCGCAGGGAAAGCCTCCCCCTTTTTTGCTTCGAAGTTCATGGGCCAGGTGGTTGCCATGGGCGGCCAAGGCAAAGATGGACGACGCCCGGCCGTGCATCGGGGGGCAGGATGCCCTCAGCGCCGAGGCGTGCCCAAGGATTGGCCGGAGAGGGACCGTTCGGCCATCTCGATCATGCGTTTGACCATGTGCCCGCCCACCGCACCGCACTGGCGGGCCGGGATCTCGCCCCAGTAGCCGTCTTGCACCTGGGCCTGCATGCCCAGCTCGTTGGCCGCCTCGTACTTGAACTGGTCCAGCGCGGATTCGGCGCCGCGCACCAGGGCCCGGCCGGATCGGTTCGCGCCTTTCGCCATGCCCGTCTCACCTCCCTCGGAGATTTGCCCTTATTATTCGGACGCCGCCGGTACGTATGCTGTCAGTGCATGGGCGGACTGACATGGCGGCGGCGGCGAGCGGTCGGGAGGAGGCCGACAAGGGTGGGGTTAGGGGGCGCCGTTCATGCCCCAGGGCTGGTGACCAAGCGAACAGGATTGTCCGGCTTGCAAGCTGGAGGCCGGCGGTTTTACGCGAGGAGAGCCTTGCTCTGGGCGGAATGCCCCTGCGGCCAGATAGTTGCGGCGTAGAATTGATAAACTATTGGCACTTGACACATGGTTCTGATATGGGCTAGAATGATGGCTGCAGCGGAAAGGCGCCGCGTTGGGCAGCACCAGTCAGTAGCCATCCGTCGTCCATGAGGCGACCTATGGATGGCATCTCGCCGGATGTAGCCTGCGGATCATTTAAGGAGATGTAGCTTCCATGGAGGAAAGTTACGTATCGGTGGGCCTTGATGCTGGTGTATGCCCTCTGATATATGGCCATCGGTCGACGTTTGTCAGCATTGGGAGGATTTGAAAGCGCATTAAAGATGTGTATGCGCTTTTTTATATGCCGTGGTGGCGCGCCGACCTTCCGAGGCTGCGCAGGGAGGTCCACTCACGCTTGCGGGAGCCGCAGACTATCGGAGAAGGGGGGGAAAGGTCGCGGCGCCAGGGGCACCGGGGAAACCCGCGGCCGGGTGAATGCCGGAGGGGAGCTAGTGGTGGTGCATTTGCTAAAGAGCGGTGGAAGATCCCCTTTGCCCGAAAGAAAGGAGAAGAGGCAATGCTACGAATGCATGGCATCCAACGGAAGACTGCTATTTTGTTGGCGGGTGTGTGTTTCGTGGTTCTCACAGGATGCGGGGTGGCTACCAAGCCTGCGGCCCAAAAGCCGACAGTGGTTACCTTGTGGTCATGGAGTCCTTTGTCCAGCACCATGACCCAGATGGTCAAGGCCATTGAAAAGCGACACCCCAACATCGAGATCAAGGCAAGCATCGAACCGCATACCGCCTATTTTACCGCCCTCAAGGCGGGCAAGGCATCGGGGACCCTTCCCGACTTGATCGGGCTGTCGCCAGGGGCCGTGACCCAGGAATACCGTACATCGCTGCAGCCGCTCAACAAAGTGGCCAGCCAGTTCTGGGGCAGCAACTGGAAGAGCAATTTCGGGCCGGCGATCATTCAACAGGCCCGGTTGGGCAACCCGTCTGGCGACAATAACTACTACATGCTGCCAGAAGAAAGCGAAGTAATAAACATCTGGTATAATCGCACCATATTCGACAAGCTACACCTAACCCCACCGAAAACGCTGCCCGAGATGATTAGCGACGCCCATGCTTTGAGTGCGGCAGGCTACATACCCTTCTACCAAGGGGCGGCCACCGGCTTGTTCGACACCTGGGTGTACATGCAGCTCGCGGCTCAGACCGATCGGTCCGGCCTGATGGCCGCGGATGTGGGACAGACCACCTGGACTCAGCCTGGCATGGTGAAGGCGGCGGAGGTCTGGCAGACGCTCTTCACGCAGCACGTTTTTCAAGCGGGGGCGTTGGGTGACCTCCAATACCCCACCGGGGCCAATCTGTTCGCCGCGGGCCGGGTGGGCATGATGTCCCTGGGATCCTGGTGGCTGCAGGAAACCAAGCTGCCGGGGCCGTTGCCGAAAGGCATCGACAACATGTCCGGCTTCGGCAAGTTCTTCTTCCCGGCGGTGATCAGCGGGGGGAAGCCGACTCCGCCGCTGGGAGGGATCGATGTGGGCTGGGGCCTGACCAAGAACGCGGCGTCTTCGCCGGCGGTGGAGAAGGCCAGTGAGACCGTCCTGAAGGACCTGATCAGCGGTCCTGGCGAGCAAATGGCGCTGAACACCTTCAACGACCTTCCCGCCTTCCTCAGCATGAAACCGACGGTCTCCATGACTCCGCACATGAAGGGACTCTTCGACGCCTACATGGCCGAACTGCCCCATGCATACAACCACCAGATCGGTAATCCGGTGATCGAGACGGCGCTGGACAGCAATCTGCAGGCGTTAGGTGCCGCCAAGGAGACGCCGCAACAGGCGATGGCCAACGTGCAGAAGGTGGCCTTGAAGCAGCGGAAGTAAGCCCGACCCGGTGCCCGGCGCAATCAGGAACGAGCGCAGGCTTCCCGCGGGAATGCTGGCTGACACATATGACTGTGTGCTAGGTAGTCTCCTGCGGGAAGCCTCCTTAATTACTGCAGCGATTACCGATCGCTATCTATTGGTAAGGAAGGTTGGGCAGGATACATGACGCACGCTACTCCATTTGGCCTTAAACTACGTTGGAGCGGTTGGCTTTACATATTGCCGGCGGCAGCCCTATTCATCATGTTTATGGTCTATCCCATTATCTATAATGCCATACTTAGCCTGCAATATGTGCATGGAACGACGACCACTTTGAGTGCTGAAAATTACCATCGTCTAACGGCTGATCCGGTCTTTTGGACCGCCATCGGTAATACACTTCGCTGGATAGTTGGCTGTACTATTGCGGAGATGGGCCTAGGTTTCGGGATTGCCGTGGTGCTCGAGATGTATATTGGCCGAGGTCGCGAATGGTTCAGAGCCCTTTTGTTTCTGCCCATGGTGATAACTCCTACCGTCATCGCCATCGTTTTCACCACCCTCTACGCACCGGAGTACGGTTTATTATATGGCATGTTCCGAGACATCGGCTTGGGGTCGCAATTCCCGGCCTTGCTGGGCAGTACGGATTGGGCCACATGGGCCATCATTGCCGTAAACGTTTGGCAATGGGTGGGATTTTTCGCCCTGCTGTACTGCGTTGGTATCCAGCGGATAGATCCCGTGCTATGGGACGCCGCCGCGATAGATGGAGCACAGGGGGGCACGTTGGTAAGGCGTATTGTCTTTCCGCTGCTACGGCCAACGCATTTATCCCTGATGATCTTGGGAGCTATTCAGGCGCTGCAACAATTCCCGTTGATTTATTTGATGACGGAAGGAGGGCCCGCGCAATCTACCCAGGTCCTAGCTACCTATATTTTTACCCGAGGATATATAGAGAACAGCATGCACTTTGCATCCGCCTTGTCAATTGTCTTATTGGTGCTCGCGCTAATCATCGTGGGGATACAATTGTTAATTGCTGGCGGCAATTTTGCGGTGGGTGGGAAAAATGCCTAGGCGTCGCGTTGCCCCATGGGGATACGCGGGAATAGTGGTGGTTGTGGGAATTAGCCTAGTACCGACGATCTACATGGTCGATCTGTCCTTCCGCACTACCGCCACCAGTTTCCAACCGGTTCTGGTTGCCGCGCATCCTACCCTGATCAACTACTTCACGGTTCTCACCAGCGGCCATCTCATCCGTTTCTTCCTAAATAGCGCGGTGGTGGCGGTGAGCAGCGTGCTGCTCACCTTGGTCTGCAGCGTGATGGCGGGATTTGCCATCACGCGGCTGAAAGTTGTTGGGAGAAGTGTGGTTTTCTACTGGATACTCTCCGCATTGCTGATTCCCCTGGCCTCCTTGCTGATTCCTTTGACCATACTCTTAAAGACGCTGCATGGGATGAACACTTACTGGGGCCTTATCGGACCCTACACCGCGTTAGGCATTCCTTTTGCAATGCTCATCATCAAGGGCGTAATGGACTCTTTCCCGTCGGAGCTGGAAGAGGCGGCGGTCTTGGATGGCGCCTCGCCACCTCAGGTATTGCGCCAGATCATCGTACCGATTATCTGGCCATCTCTAATGGTGGTGGCGATATGGCAGTTTCTCTTTTCGTGGAATGAATTTTTCTTGGCATTGGTGGTGATGACACGAACATCTATGAAGACCATGCCATTGTTGCCATTATATTTCGAGGGGTCATACATGACCAATCCGGGTGAAGTATTCGCCGTGTTAAGCATTGTCTCGGTGGTGCCGATGGTGGTGTATCTGTTGGTGCAGCGATGGTTTGTCAGCGGCTTGTCATCGGGTGGGATCAAGGGGTGATCCCGTCGGCCCGGCGGTATGGCTTGGGGAGGAAGATCCGAGCGGCAGCGGAGGAGGGGTAGCATGCTGGAGGGTGTTTGGGCCGCCTTGCCGCCCCTGGAGCGGTTGGCGGCCGACCCCCGCGACTTGGGGGTGGTGTATCGCAGCCTGCGGGAGCGGGGGGTAGACGGCTGCGTGGTGTTCGGGACCACGGGGTGCGGCGCCGACTACTCGCTGCGACAGCGAGTGCAGACCTTGCGCCGGTTCTTGGAGAGCGGGATCGCGTCGCGCGAGGTCGTGGTGGCGGTGCTGGCCAGTGCGCCGGACGATGCCCGCAGGTTGATCGAGGCGACGGCGGAGGCCGGCGTGCGGGGGGTGGCGGTGGTGCCGCCCTTTTACGGGGACTACACCCCGGCGGAGCTGCTGGAATGGGCGGGAAAGGTGCTGCGCCCGCCACTAGACGCCTTGGAGCTGTATCTGTACAACATTCCCCGGGCGACCCACCAGGTGTGGGATCCCGGCCTGCTGGACGGCGTGGCTGCGCTGTGGCCCTTGGCGGGGATCAAGGACAGCAGCGGGGATCTGGGCCTGACCTGGCGGTATATTCAATGGTTCAGGCCGAGGGGGGGCGTAGTGCTGGTGGGGAACGAAGCGGTGGCGGTGCCGGCCATCATGGCCGGGGCCTCCGGGGTCATTTCCGGACTGGCCGCGGCCTACCCCGAGGCGGTGGCCGCCCTGGTGCGGGCCGCGCGGGAACAGGACGGGAAGCGGGCCGCCGTCGCCCAGGACGCAGTGTTGACCATCCTACGGGAAGTGGAGGGATGCTCTTTGCGGGCCACCACGGCGTGGCTGGTTCAGCAGATGCGGCGGAAAGGTTTCCTGGCGCAATGAGGGAAGGCGAGGGCGCATGACGCGCTTTTCATCCGGCGAGATCTTCTCCTGCACCTCGGAAATTCCCATGGTCAACGCGCCGGCGCTGGCGGGGGGAGAGGCGGACGGCGGATGGGCGTTCTTTTTCGGCGGAGCCTACGAGTGTGCACCGGGCGGCGGGTTGTACGGCGTGCGCACCCGCTGGGGGGCGCTGAGCGCGTCGCCGGCGCGCTGCATCCGGGCGGATCCCGGCGGTGCTGCCTTTTACGGTAATGCGGTGCCGATGCGAGAAGACGGAGTGCTATGGCTATATGCGGTGGTTTCCGAGGCGGGGAATTGGGAACGGTCCCGGATCGAGGTGCTGCACTCGCCGGACGAAGGAGCAACTTGGCGCTTCAATGGCCACCTGCCGCTGCCGCGGGGTTTCCTGGTGGGTACGGCGGCCGTCCGCAAGCAGGGCGGGGGCTGGTGCCTGCCCGTCTACGATGAGCTCGGCTGGCAAAGCTACGTGCTGCTGGGAAAACGGGCGGGAGGCCCATGGGAGTTGTCACCGGCGATGCACCGCGGGGTCAAAGGCATCCAACCCGCCCTTTGGGAGGACGAGCACGGCGGACTGCAGGCCCTGGTGCGCACCCGGCGGGGCAGGTTGATCCACACCGGTTCCCCAGACGGCGGTTATTCCTGGACCAGACCACGGATCACCGATCTGCCCAATCCCAATAGCCGCATCGCGGTGGCCTATGATCGGGGCAGCCGCCGGTTGCTTCTGGCCTACAACCCCTGTGACCAAGGGCGACCACGCTTCGGCCCGAACCTTCTGAGCCTCGGGCGGCAGGTGCTGCGCCTGGCGCTGTCACCGGACGGAGGGGGCACGTGGCCCGTCACCTGGCGCTCGGAGGTGGCCTGCGGTTTCGGGGAATACGCCTATCCGTGGCTGGCGTCCCGAGGGCATGGCCGCTACCTGCTGGCGTATCAGGATTGCCGCCTGTCCATCCGGGTACTGGAGTTTGCGGCGGATGACCTGGTCGAGGCGAATCCTCAGGGATTGCCCCACAGCCTGGCGGAACTGCGGGACTGGCGCAATAACAGGCCACGGCTGCGGTTCGGCGGAGCGGATGGATGAGGAAGGGGAGAACGTAGCGTGGCCTTTGTTCAACTAGCCAAGGTGTGGAAGATGTTTGGACAGTTTATAGCGGTGCAGGATTTTAATTTGGAAATAGAAGAAGGTGAATTTATCGTCATAGTCGGGCCGTCGGGCTGCGGGAAGACCACCATCCTACGCATGGTAGCCGGATTGGAAGAAATAAGCCGGGGAGAAATATATATAGGCGGGAAAAAGGTAAATGACATGCCGGCGTGGGAGCGGGACATAGCAATGGTGTTCCAAAACTATGCGCTCTATCCGCACATGAACGTCTACGATAACATGGCTTTTGGCTTGAGAAACCGCAAAGTGCCGGCGGCGGAGATACGGCGCCGAGTGCATGAGGCGGCGCGCCTGTTGAGCATCGACTCCCTTTTGGACCACAAGCCCAAGGCGCTGTCCGGGGGTCAACAGCAGCGGGTGGCCCTGGGGCGGGCCATCGTGCGGGAACCTCGGGTGTTCTTGATGGACGAGCCGCTGTCCAACCTGGATGCGAGAATCCGACTGCAGATGCGGGTGGAATTGGCACGCCTGCAGCAACGTCTAGGCGTCACCACCATATATGTGACCCATGACCAAGTGGAGGCTATGACCATGGGTCAGCGCATCGTGGTGATGCGGGCCGGGGTCGTGCAGCAGATCGACACCCCGATGGGTCTGTACGAAAGGCCGACGAATCGCTTCGTGGCAGGCTTTATCGGCATGTTGCCGATGAATTTCTTTGATGTACTTTTGGAGCAGGCGGAGGGCAACCTCCTGCTGAAGGGAGATGGCTTCAGTTTTCCCGCGCCGTCCAGTTTGTTGCCTGATAAGATCAAGGGACAGGAAAACGCATTCGTTCTAGGGATCCGCCCTGAGGACATTGTTTTCGATGCGGAGCTGACGCAGCAGCATCCCGAGTGGGTGTGCCGGGTGGAAGTGGAAGTGGTGGAGCCGCTGGGGGAGGAGACGCTGATCTATTTCCCGCTCGGGGCCAAAAGCGTAACGGCGCGCCTCACCGGAAGAACCGTACCCAAGCCCAAAGAAATGGTCTCGGTGGTCTTCAACCTGAGCCACGCCCATCTGTTCGAGCGCGAAGCTGGATAAGAACGCCGATTTGTAGCTGGGAGGGACGCTCTACCATGCCGGACAAGCTGACCCTGGGCCTTGATTTTGGAACGGATTCGGTCAGGGCGGTGGTGGTTGATACGGCCACGGGCGAGGAATTGGCCGACGAAGTGTGCGAATACCCACGGTGGGCGGCCGGCCGCTACTGCGCCCCGGAGAAAAACGAATTCCGCCAGCATCCCCTGGATCACATCGAAGGACTGGAGGAGGCCGTGCGGAGTGCCTTGAGCCGGCTCGGGCCTGCGGCCGGAGGGCAGGTGGTCGGGATCGGCATCGACACCACCGGCTCCACCCCCTGTGCCGTCGACCGACAGGGGCGCCCCTTGGCGCTGTCCGAGGAATTTCGAGATAACCCCAACGCCATGTTCATCCTCTGGAAAGATCACACGGCATTGCGGGAGGCCGAGGAGATAAATCAGGTTGCCCAAAACTGGGGCGGGACGGATTTCACCGAGTACGAAGGCGGCGTCTACTCGGCCGAGTGGTTTTGGGCCAAGCTGCTGCATGTCTTGCGGGAGGATCCTGCGGTGCGGGAGGCCACCGCCTCTTGGGTGGAACATTGCGATTGGCTGCCGGCCCTGCTGACGGGAGCCGCCGGACCCGGGCGCATCAGGCGAAGCAGGTGTGCGGCGGGGCACAAGGCGATGTGGCATCAGGCGTGGGGGGGGCTGCCCTCGGAGGAATTCCTGGTACGGGTCGATCCGCTGCTGCGGGGCATGCGGGAGCGGCTTTATGCCGAGACCTGGACGGCGGACCAAAGGGCCGGCTTCCTGCAGCCGCCCTGGGCCGATCGGCTGGAACTGCGCCCGGGGATCGCGGTGGCGGTGGGCGCGCTTGACGCCCATGTGTGCGCCGTGGGGGGAGGGATCACCCCGGGAACCATGGTGAAGATCATGGGCACCTCCACCTGCGACATCATGGTGGCGCCCAAAGAGGTGATCGGCAGGAAATTGATCGCGGGGATCAGCGGGCAGGTGGACGGATCGGTGCTTCCGGGCATGATCGGCCTAGAGGCCGGACAGTCCGCCTTCGGCGACGTCTATGCCTGGTTCAGGGAACTGCTTGCCTGGTCGTGCAAGGCCGTGCTGCCGCGCAGCGCGGTGGTCGATGGGGATACGGTGGCGGCCTTGCAGCGGGAGGTCGAGGAACGGCTGCTGCCGCTTCTGTCCGAGGAGGCGGGCAAGATCCGACCGGAGGAGACGGGGCTGGTGGCGCTGGACTGGCTGAACGGTCGCCGCACTCCCTATGCCGACCAGCGGCTGAAAGGGGTCATCGCCGGCCTGACCCTGGGCACCTCCGCCCCCAAGCTATTCCGGGCTTTGGTGGAAGCCACTGCCTTCGGATCCAAGGCCATCGTCGGACAGTTCCTGCACGAAGGGGTGGGCATAGAACGGATCATCGCGCTGGGCGGCATCGCCCGAAAGAATGAGCTGGTCATGCAGATCACGGCGGACGTTTTGGATATGCCGCTGATGATTTCGGCTACCGATCAAGCCTGCGCCGTGGGAGCGGCCATGTTCGCGGCGGTGGCCGCCGGAGTTCACGACAACATCGAAATTGCGCAAAAGGTAATGGGGCGCGGTTTCTCTAAAGTGTATCGGCAGAATCCGGAAGCGTCCCAAATATATAAGCACGTATATCGGGAATACCTAGCCCTGGGCAAGAAGCTGGAGAAACAACTGCGCCGTTGGTAATCTGCTGGGCACCCCTGGGAATTGATCCGACGGAGGAGGAAGAAGATGCGGAAGCAACTCGGGAGGCAACGATTGATCGGGCACCCACCCAAGATAGGGATACGCCCCATCGTGGACGGGAGACGCCGCGGCATCCGGGAGGCGGTGGAAGCCCAGACCATGGGCCTGGCGGCCGGAGTCGCCGCGCTGATCTCGGGGCGACTGCGCCATGCCAACGGCCTGCCGGTGGAATGCGTGATTTCCGAGACGGCCATCGGAGGGGTCGCCGAGGCGGCCAGGTGCGCGGAGCAGTTCGCTAGGGAGGGTGTGGGGGTTTCGATCAGCGTGACGCCCTGCTGGGCCTACGGCACCGAAACCATCGATATGGACCCGTTTGTGCCAAAGGCGATTTGGGGCTTCAACGGTACCGAGCGACCGGGGGCCGTCTATCTGGCGGCCGCCCTGGCGGCGCACAACCAGAAGGGTCTACCTGCCTTTGGCATCTACGGCTCGCAGGTGCAGGATGCCGGCGATCTGCGGATTCCTGCTGATGTGGAAAACAAGATTCTCACCTTTGCCAAGG
This sequence comes from Bacillota bacterium, assembly GCA_021810565.1. Lineage (GTDB taxonomy): Bacteria > Bacillota > Sulfobacillia > JAJZIM01 > JAJZIM01 > JAJZIM01. Next base: position 57,192 of record JAJZIM010000006.1, on the reverse strand, counting down.
CGGGGCTTGCGGTGGCGGAGATGCGCGGCAAGTCATATTTATCCATGGGTGGCGTATCCATGGGTATTGGCGGATCCATCGTGAACGAGGCATTTTTCCAGCGATATCTGGACATGCGCACTGAATACGTCGATATGTCCGAGTTTATCCGACGAATCGCTGAAAACATCTACGACGAAACTGAATATGCTCAGGCTATAACCTGGACACGAGCTAAATGCCCGGAAGGAAAGGATAATAATCCAGCGGGAATTCAGCTATCCCGAGAAAAGAAAGATCGTGACTGGGAGACCTGCGTGAAAATGGCGCTTATTGCCAAGGATTTGATGATAGGCAATGATAACTTACGAGAAAAGGGCTTTCCCGAGGAGGCGGCAGGACACAATGCCATTGCTGCAGGCTTTCAGGGGCAAAGACAGTGGACCGACCATTTTCCCAACGGCGACTTTATGGAGGCTATACTGAATTCTTCCTTCGACTGGCATGGTATCCGGGAACCGTTCATCGTGGCCACCGAAAATGATAGCCTTAATGCCATAACTATGCTATTAGGCCATCTGCTGACGGGAACGGCTCAGATATTCGGAGACGTGCGAACCTTTTGGAGTCCGGAGGCGGTGGAACGTGTAACCGGGACCAAGGTTTCGGGGCTTCTTGCCAACGGTTTCATCCATTTCATCAATTCCGGAGCTGCCGCACTGGACGGCAGCGGTCAACCTACGGTCGGCGGCAAGCCGGTGATCAAGCCCTTCTGGGAAACGGACCAGCAGGATGTTGAAAGGTGTTTGGCGGCGACCACCTGGCGACCGGCCAATTTAGGGTACTTCCGAGGGGGCGGCTTCTCGTCTAATTTTCTCACCAAGGGGGGGATGCCGGTCACCATGTCCAGGATAAACCTGGTAAGCGGTATCGGGCCGGTGATGCAGATCGCTGAAGGATACACCGCCGACTTGCCCCCGGAAGTGCATGCGCTGCTTGATCAGCGGACGGATCCCACTTGGCCCACCACTTGGTTGGTTCCGATATTGACCGGCAAAGGACCCTTCCAGGATGTATATTCAGTCATGAACAACTGGGGCGCCAATCACGCCGCCTTGAGCTACGGGCACGTGGGTGGGGAGCTGATTGCCCTGGCGGCCATGCTGCGTATCCCGGTGTGCATGCACAACGTGCCGCAGGACCGGATCTTCAGGCCGAGTGCCTGGGCCGCCTTCGGCACCGCCGATCTGGAGAGCGCCGATTTCCGTGCCTGCGCCAATTTCGGACCGCTGTATGCAAGATAAAGGCACGACAGACCGGTTTTGGCGCCGCGACCGGAAGCGCCTCGGCGCTTTACGCGGCTGACCTGGCTGTCGTGCCGTCGTTAATATATCCGCCGTCGCCGCTGGCTATGCGCGGGAGCGAAGCGCGGACTGTGCGGGCGCCGGAAGGTCTCGCCCAAGACCGCCAGCAGGGCGACCAGGAGGATCGCCTCGTACCCCCAGCCCTTGGCGAAGCCCACCCGGGCGGTGGCGAACACGATCACGCCCAAGGTGTCCAGCATGAGCAGCAGGCTGACGTAGCGAGGGGCGACACCGGCGGCCAAAAGGAGGCCGCCGACCACCTCCACCGCCGCCACCAGCCACATGGTGACTCCGGGCCAGGGCACGCCCAACCGGTGGAAGAAGCGCACCGTGGCGGCAGGCTGCAACAGCTTGGGAAGGCCGTGGGCCGCGAAGAACAGCCCCAGCGCCACGCGCAAAAGCCAGCGGGTCCGCAGGGCCATGGCGCACGCTCCTCTCGGGATAGTCGCCGGCAACGGCGTTGCCACCGGATTCGCGACGACGGAGCTAAACTCCTGCCCTCCCGCGCGCTCCCCAGCCCTTTCGGGGCATGCTAGCATCGCCCGGAAGGAGGTGTGCCTTTGCGCGGGCGGATGCGACGAACCATGGCGGTGCTGTGCGGCGTGCCCTTCGTGATGGTCCTGGGAAACTCGCTTTTGTTCCCCGTGCTTCCGGCCATGCAGGCCCAGATGCACCTGTCTCGGGTGCAGGCCAGCCTGGTGGTCACGGCCTTCTCCGTGCCGGCGGGGGTGTGCATACCCTTGGCCGGCTGGCTGGCCGACCGGGTCGGGCGCCGCCGGGTGATGGTGCCGGCCCTGCTGCTCTTCGGAGGCGGTGCCCTTTTGGCCGGGGGGATGGCCGCGGCCCGTGGCCCGTACGGGCTGGTCCTGGCGGGCCGGGCGGTCCAGGGCCTGGGGGCGGCGGGCATGGCCCAGATGGCCACGGTGCTGGCGGCGGACCTCCTCCGGGGCCCCCAGCGGCCGCGGGCCTTGGGACTCCTGGAGGCGGCCAACGGATTGGGCAAGGGACTGAGTCCCATTCTGGGCGGGCTTCTCGGCCTTTGGGCCTGGTTCGCGCCCTTCTTTTTCTTTGCCGGCCTATCCTTCCTGCAGGCGGGGGCCACCCTTTGGGCCGTGCCCGAGTCGATCCCCGCCTCGGTCGGCCAGGGTCGGCCTTGGCGCATACTGCGGGAGAAGGGGGTGGCCTTGGGGGCCTGCCTCGGGGCGGGGGCCGCCACCTTGTACCTGCTGTTCGGAAGCCTCTTCTTCCTGGCCGAGACCCTGGAGCGGCGCTGGGGGGTGGCGCCGCTGCCGGCGGGGATGCTGCTGGCCATCCCCGTGGGGGGCCTGGCCGCCACCTCCTACCTGGGCGGGCGGCTGCTGCAAGGCCGTCCGGAGTGGGCCAAGGGGATGGTGGTGGCGGGCCTGACCCTGCTGGCGGCGGTGCTGGGGGCCCTGGCCGCCCACCAGCAGATGGTGTATCTCCTGGCGGCCGGTTCCCTCCTGGGGATCGGCGCCGGGTCGGTGCTGAGCGCCCTAAACCTGCTGGTCACCAGCGCCGTGCCGGCGGCCAAGCGGGGAGTGGTGACCTCCCTGTACGGGGCGGTGCGCTTCTTCGGGGTGGCCCTGGGGCCCTTGAGCTTCGGCCTGTTCATGCCGCGGGGAGCGGCGGTGCTCTTCGGCGGGGCGGCGGGGCTGGCGGCGGCGGGAGCCTTGGCCGCAGCGCTGCTATTGCACCAGGGACGGCTGCTGGGCGGGGCGGGTGACCGGCCGGGGGGGCGGCGCATAGCCTGAGGGTATATCCGCGACAAGGGGGAGAATCCATGCCCGCAGGAAACCGGGAACCGGCGTGGTCGGGAGTGATCGAGCACCCGCTGCCGGGGCGAGGGGGTAAGCCGCGCCGCGTCGGGCTGACCATGGTGATGGACAAGGGCTTGGGCCTTCGCGGCACCGCCGATCTCTTGGAAACGGCGGGGGAGGCCATCGATTTCTGGAAGCTTCCCTTCGGCACCTCCGCCTTCTATCCCCGGCAGGTGCTGGAGGCCAAGCTCAGGCTCATCCGCCGCTTGGGCATCCTTGCCTATCCGGGAGGCACCTTTTTGGAGGTGGCCTGTCGCCAAGGCCGGGGGGAGGCCTTCATCGAGCACGCCCTGGCGCTGGGCTTCACGGCCTTGGAGGTGTCCGACGGGACGGGTCCCATGCCGCGGCTGGAACGCCTCCGGGTCATTCGGCGGGCGGTGGCGGCGGGAGCGGCGGTCCTGGCGGAGTTGGGCGGCAAGGCGGCGGGGGGGCGCCTGCCGCGCCGGGAGCTGGGCGCACGGCTGGAGGAGGACCTGGCGGCGGGGGCGGCGCTGGTCATCCTGGAGGGACGGGAGTCGGGCAAGGGGGTCGGGATCTACAGCGACCAGGGCGAGGTCTTGGTGGAGGAGCTGGAGCGGGTGCGGGAGGCCGTGGCCGACCCGGACCGGCTGATGTGGGAGGCGCCGCTCAGGACGCAGCAGGCCGAGCTGATCCGGCGGGCGGGGCCCGGCGTGAACCTGGGCAACATCCCCCCGGGGGAGGTCCTGGCCCTGGAGGCGCTGCGGGCGGGACTGCGGGCGGACACCCTGCCGGAGGCGGGGTGGGCGGTGTGGGCGGCCAGCGTGGCGGAGGTGGGTTAGCGCGGCGGGTTTTCCGATGCAAAAGCCTTGTGGTATAATAACGCAGCATGTGCGCGGAGGTGGCAGCCTTTGCGGGTCATCGCGGGCTCGGCCCGGGGCAGGGCCCTGGTGGCGCCGGCCGGCCGGAGGACGCGCCCCACCGCGGACCGGGTGCGCCAGGCCGTCTTCAACATCCTGGGAGCCGTGGAGGGATCCCGCTGTCTGGACCTGTTCGCCGGCACCGGCGGCATGGCCATCGAGGCCTTGAGCCGCGGCGCGGCCGAGGCGGTGCTGGTGGAGAAGGACCCGGGAGCGCTGCGGGCCATCCGCGCCAATCTGTCCCGGCTGGGGTGGGAGGAACGGGCCAGGGTGCTGCCCCGGGATGTCTTCTGGGCCCTGTCCCGGCTGGACCGGCGGGGCGAGCGCTTCGACCTGGTCTTCCTGGACCCCCCCTATGAGCGGGGCCTGGTGGCCCGGACCGTATCCGCCGCGGCCCGCCTTTTGGCCGAGGGAGGCCGCATGGTGGTGGAGCACAGCCGCCGGGAGCTTCCGGGGGAGGAGGGCCTCCGGCGCTTGCGGCGCGCCACCTACGGGGACACGGTGGTCTCCATCTATTCCGTTGCGGAGGAGCAAGATGCCTGAAGTCATAGCCTTGTATCCCGGCACCTTCGATCCGGTCACCAACGGCCACCTGGACGTGATCGAGCGGGTCGCTCCCCTTTTCGGGCGGCTGGTGGTCACGGTGTTTAGAAACTCCGGCAAGCGGCCGCTGTTCTCCGCCGTCGAGCGGGTGGACATGCTGCGGGAGGTCACGGCGCACCTGGAGAACGTGGAGGTGGATTCTTTCGAAGGCCTCACGGTGGACTACGCCCGGCGGCGGGGAGCGCGGGTGCTGGTGCGGGGGCTGCGCGCGGTGCTGGAGTTCGATTACGAGTTCCAGATGGCCCTGATGAACAAGACCCTGGCGGAGAACCTGGAGACGGTGTTCATCCTCACCAGCAGCCAGTACTCCTACCTCAGCTCCACCATCATCAAGGAGCTGGCCTCCTACGGCGCTCCCCTGACGGGTCTGGTGCCGCCGTCGGTGGAGGAGCGCCTGCGCCAAAAGTTCGACGCCGGAAGGAGGTAGATGGCTCGTTGGATGTCAACGGCCTCTTGGAGGAGCTGGAGAAGCGGATCGACGATGGGCGGCGGGTGCCCTGGACCAAGCGGATCCTGATCAACGAGGAAGAGGTCTTCAGCCTGCTGGAGCAGCTGCGCCGCACCCTGCCGGAGGAATTGCGCCAGGCCAAGTTTCTGTCCCAGGAGCGGGAACGGATCCTGAACGAGGCCCGGCAGGAGGCCGAGGGCATCGTTCGGGAGGCCAAGAGCTATGTGGAGAAGCTGGCCGACGAGACGACCATTGCCCAGGAAGCGCGCAGCCGGGCGGGCGAGGTGCTGGAGCAGGCCCAGAAGACGGCCCGGGAGATCCGCTCCGGGGCGCGGGAGTACGCCGACAGCGTGTTGGCCAGACTGGAGGGCGAACTGAAGTCTCTGGCGGATACGGTGCACCGCAATCGGGAGGAGCTGCGCACGGGCAAGTAGCCTGCCGGGGGGGGACTCGGGCCCTCAGGGACGGCCGAACCACAGCGGATACAGCAGGAGGCTCAGCGCGGCGGCCAGGGCGGCCTGCGCCAGGCGTGCCAGGAGGTACAGGTGCAGCCGCAGATCGGTGCCGCGCAGCATGGCCGTCACCTGGGCCAGCACCGATAGGCCGCTCCAGGCCAGGATGGCGCCGACCACGGCCAGGCGAGCGGCCAGGGGGGCGGCGGCTCGCGCCGCCTGCTGAGCGCCTGAGCTGATCTCGAACCCGCCCTGGATCAGGGCGCGGGCCAGGGGGCGGTCGAGGCCCCAAGGGCTGAAGACGCCGGCCAGCGCCGCGGTGGGCAGCCGCAGGACCCCCAACACCGTCAGGAGCTTTACCGACACTGCGAACAAGACGATGAAGCCGCCGATGAGGCCCAGGGTGTTCAAGGACCTTTCCACCGCCTCGCCCAGCAGGGTACCCAGGGGGGGCTGGTCGGGAGGGCGGACCGGTGGCCTGGGAACGGGCTTCGGGCGGGGAACGCCTGGCCCGTGAAAGCGCAAGAGGAGGCCTATGAGCAGATCGGAGAGGTAGTGGGCGGCCATGATCAGGGGGGCGACGGCGGCGTTGCCGAACATGCCCACGGCGACCGCCCCGCTCATGAATAGGGGATTGGCCGTGTTGGCGAAGCACACCAGCCGTTCGGCCTCCTCCCGGCTGATGGCGCCGCTGCGGCGCAGTTGGGCGGTCAGCACGGCGCCGACCGGGAAACCCGAGACCAGTCCCAGGGCCAGGACGAAGGCCCCTTCCCCGGGAACCCGAAAGGCCCGACGCATGACCGGCTCCATCACTGATCCCAGGGCACGCACCACGCCCAAGCCCAAGAGCAGTTGCGACACGATGAAGAAGGGCAAGAGCGCCGGGAAGACCACGTTCCACCACAGTTCCAAGCCCTGCACGGAGGCCTGGAAGGCGGCGGCGGGGTGGGCGATAATGGCCGCGGCGAGGCCGAGGACTACCCCGGCGGTGGCGAGGCGGCGCACGGATCATCCCTCCCCCGGCAGGCGATTGATCGGGGGATTCATATGGCCGATCGGCCAAGGGCTATGACCGGCCGGCGGCGAAGGAGATGAAGGCTTGAAGCTGCGTAGGTTGCTGCGCTGGTGGTGGGTGCTGCCCGTCCTTCTCGTGGTGGGTTCGGTGGCGGCCTGGTTCGTGCCCACCGGATACTACCTGATGCTCCCCGGCAACACCGAGAACCTGAACCGGATCGTGAGCGTGAGCGGGGGCAAGAGCGCGCACCGCGGCAAACTGCTCATGGTGACGGTGTCCATGCAGCGGGCCAACGGGCTCTTGTTCCTCCTGGCCCGCCTGAACCCGGTGGCCGAGTTGGTGCCCCGCCAGGAGATGATGCCGCCCGGCCAGGACTTCCAGGAGTACCTGCGCCAAAGCGCGGAGATGATGAAGGAGAGCAAGGCGGCGGCCGAGGTGGCGGCCCTGCGCCAGCTGGGGTACAAGAACGCCGGCATCGTGGGCCACGGGGTCCAGGTGATCCAGGTGCTCAAGGGCATGCCGGCGACGGGCAAACTGCAAAAGGGCGACGTGATCACCGCCGTGGACGGTCACGCCGTGACCTTGGACACCCAACTGGTGGCCTACATGAGCCATGTCCGGGTGGGCCAGACCATGCGTTTCACCGTGGACCGGCACGGCCAGACGCGGCAGGTGGACGTGCGTACCGTCCGAAACCCCCAGGGGGGCAACCGGCCGGTGGTGGGGATCCTGATCAACACCTATGAGTTGCACTTCCAGATCCCCGTGCCCATCAAGATCCGCACGGGCGACATCAGCGGCCCCTCGGCGGGGATGATGTTCAGCCTGGAGATCATCGACCAGCTGGATCACCGCTCCCTGACCGGGGGGCGGACCATCGCCGGCACCGGCACCATCGACCCCTTCGGCAACGTGGGACCCATCGGCGGCATCGGACAGAAGGTGGTAACCGCCTATCGCTCCGGGGCGCGGGTCTTTCTGTGCCCGCAGGGCAACCTTCCCCATGCCCTGGCCATGGTGCATCGGCTGCACCTGCCGGTGCGGGTGGTGCCCGTGCGCAACCTGGGCCAGGCGGTGAACTTCCTGAACCGCGGCGCCCAAACGGCTTGATTTCGCCGGGAACATGGTGATATAAGAAGGGCGGGAGGTGGGGCGGGTGGAAGACCTGTCCATGCTGCTCCTGACCCTGGGTCGGCTGGGGTTGTCGGAGTACGGCGCCAAGACCTACGCCGCCCTGGTGGAGGGGGGTCCCAGCGGCGTGGGCTCCCTGGCCCGGCGCACCGGGATTCCCCGGGCACGCCTGTACGACGTGCTGCAGCGGCTGCGCGACCACGCCTTCGTGGAGGTGGTGGACGAGCGGCCGCTGCGCTTCAAGGCCCGGCCCCCCCGGGACGCCCTGGCCGACGCCGTGCGCTTCCTGGAGGCGCAGGTGGAGCAGGCAGCCGTCGCCCTGGAGAGCCTGTACACCCGGGAGCACCGGCCCGAGGCGGACCTGGGCATGGTGCTGCAGGGGACGGCGGCGGTGCGCCGCAAGGCCCGGCGCATGGTGGAGGAGGCGAAGCGGCGGGTGCTCCTATTGCAGTGCCTGCCGGAGACCTTCCGGGAGCTGGAGGACCTGCTGCAGGCCCGGGAGGGCCTGACCTGCCGGGTGGCCACGGACAGCCTGCCGGTCCTGGCCCGCGCCCGGGAGTTGGGGCTTGCGACCGTGTCGGTGCGCTCGCCCGCCCGCTTCCTGCACGAGACGTTGGTGGCGGACGACCAGGTGCTCACCATCTACTCGCCGCGCTCCAGCCGAGCGCTCCAGGACCGCCTGGGGTTCTGGGTGGGGCTGCCCGAGGTGGCGGCGGCGGTCTGCGAGGCGGCGGGGGGATTGGGCTGAGGCTCACGGCCTCGGAGCTTGAGAGCCGTTAACCAGCAAGGTGCAGAGGTTCAACCAATTGAGGCGGGTGTAATATCGTGGCGTCGGGGTGGTAGGCCTCATCGCCAACCCGACAACCAGCACCGGTCTCACCGGGAGCGCCGCCTTCGACCGAGCCGGAATCGGGAGCCTGCCGACAGCGGCCTCCGGTTCCATGCCAACCCGCCAGGGGCATGGATGAAACTTCCGAGCCGCTCAACCTGGTGCCGCCAGCCAGTCCTCCATAAGCAGTCCCTCGACCCGGGAGAATTCCCGGGCGTTGTGGGTTATGAGGGTTGCCCTTTGTTGGAGGGCCTGGGAAGCGATGAGGGTGTCCATGGGACCGATGGGAATCCCGCTTGCCTCCAAATCCGCACGAACCCGACCATAGTATTGGGCAGCCTCTTCGCCAAAGGGGAGGATGCTGAAAGGGCGCAAGAACATCTTCAGTGCGCTGCGGTTTTGGTCCGGCTGGCTGCTTTTTTGCGCCCCATACCACAATTCCGCCACCGTGATGATCGAAAGGGCCAGGGAACCCGGCTGCGCGTCCCTGACGCGGCGGAGCAAGACCGCAGGCCGTCGGCGGATCATTTGAATGCAGATATCGGTATCCAATAAATACTGCACATCACGCAAAAGGATTCCTTCTCTCGGCTTCGAGAGGTTGGCTGCGGTCCTCCATGAAGTCTGAGGTGAACCGATCCAAGCTCTGGAGAAAGCTGTCCCAGTAATCCTCTTGCGGCAACAGGACCACCGCTTTGCCTTCCTGCTTGATCAACACCTCGTCTCCGGGAAACCGAAATTCCTTCGGCAACCTGACCGCTTGACTGGAGCCGTTACGGAAAAGCTTCGCCCGTCGCATCCTGGTGCGCCTCCTCCGCCGAATATATACCCTATTATATATATTCCGCGCTGACCGGTCAAGACTCGGCTTGGTGACGCCGATGCGGGTATCGTTGGCTAACCGTCCCATGACCAGGTTCCAAATCCAAGGTGGCTCCTTTGCCGAGGGGCTGCAGTTGCCTTCTCCAAGCCCCTGACCAAGGCGGCCACCTCCCAGGGAAGCCGGGCAGGCATGGCTTCGGCCTCCCCAAGGCCGCCGCGGCGTTCTCCGGCGCGGTCGCCAAGCGCACCCCGCCTTGCCGCAGTCGCCCGCGAGGAGCCGGGCCTCAAGAAATCCGGCGCGGGAGACGCGTTCCGATAGAAGTTCATAAAGGTTTCAGCCATGCCCCTTCAGTGAGATTAGTTGGAACCATTGCCAGCCTCTTTCGCCCGCCGGAACGGGTGAGGTCAAGGCGTCCCTCCGGTCCCGGCGGGGTCGGGACCCGCGGAGAGACGGCCCGTCGCGGTGGACACTGCCGGCGTCGGATATAATCCGGTTTCCTCCCGGGGAGAATAGCTCCACGAGGAGGTGGCCTTTTCCTTGGTCTACGGCAAAAAGCTGGAGACCCAGATCCGCGACATCGTGGCCCAGGAACTCCGGAACTATTTCGGCGCTCAGCCGGCCCAGGCGCCGGCGAAGCCGCCACCCCACCCCCCAACTCCCGCCGCCCTGGCCGGGGCCCAGAATTTCCTGCAGCACATGTTCACCGGCGGCGCCCAGGGGCCGACGCAGCTGATGGCCCAGGCCCAATTCGAGCTGGCGCAGGAACTGGAGACCAACCTTAAAAAGCTGAAGCAGGTGATCCAGGAGAGTCAGGACATCGCCCACCGCATCGAGACCGTCCTGGGCAAGGAGCAAGGCTGAACGGCGTTGACAAGGGGCGGCGCGGCCCATATAATGGCGGTGGCTGTGGGCCGAGGTGAGCACATTGCGGATCAACATTGCCGAGTTGAAGCGGGAAGTGGGACGCAGACTGTCGGTGCGGGTGCAGGGGACCTTCGCCCCGGAGGATGGCGCGCCGGTGCCCTGCGAGGCGGCGGTCCGGCTGACCAACCTGGGGGAGGCCATCGCCGTGGAGGGGCAGGTGACGACCGTGCCGCGCCTGACCTGCAGCCGCTGCCTGGAGACCTTCGAGTATCCCCTGGCGGTGCGCCTGGACGAGGAGTTCTCCGAGCACCCCGACGAGGACGCCTTCGGCTACGCCGGTGAGGTGCTGGACCTGGGCGAGGCGGTGCGCCAAGCCCTGGAGCTGGCCCTGCCCATGCGAGCGGTGTGCCGGGAGGACTGCCGGGGCCTTTGCCCGAGCTGCGGCCACAACCTCAACCAGGGACCCTGCGGCTGCTCCGCCTAGGCGGTTGCCGATGCGCCTTTTCCGAGCATAAGGAGTGAACAATCCATGGCGGTTCCCAAGCGCAAACTGTCCAAGTCCCGGCGGGACAAGCGGCGGGCCAATTGGAAGCTCACCGCGCCCACCCTGGTGCATTGTCCCCGCTGCCGGGAGTGGATGGTGCCCCATCAGGTCTGCCCCACCTGCGGCCACTATGCGGGCCGCGAGGTCATCAAACTGGAGGCCAAGTAGGCCGAGAGGCGCGAGCCTCTTTTTTTTTGCCCACCTATTGCCTTCCGGGCGAGGTGGGGATATAATACCAGCAAGTATTAATAGCTGCTGACATGCTGGGGGTGTGGAGGTGGCGCAGGGCCGGCGGGAGGAGCGCAGGCAGCGGCTGCTGGAATGCCTGGAGCGGGACCCCTTCCGCACCGATCAGGAGCTGTCCCGGGACCTGGGGGTCAGCGTGCAGACGGTGCGCCTGGACCGTATGGCCTTGGGCATCCCCGAGTTGCGGGAGCGCACCCGGATGGTGGCGCGCCGGGCCCTGGGCCAGAGCCTGCGCAGCATGGGGACCCGCGAGGTGGTGGGGGAGCTGGTGGACCTGGAGCTGGGGCGCCGGGCGGTGTCGGTCCTGGACACCGATCCGCAGATGGGCTTCGAGCGCAGCCTCTTGGTGCGCAGCCAGTACATCTTCGCCCAGGCCGACTCCCTGGCCCTGGCCGTGATCGACGCCCCCTGGGTGCTGACCGGGTTGGCCCGGGTGAAGTTCCGCCGGCCGGTGCGGGTGGGGGAGCGGCTGGTCTCCAAGGCGGTGGTGCTGCGCTCCAAGCAGCAAAAGCATGTGGTCCTGGTAACCACGACGGCGCGGCAGGAGGAGGTCTTCCGGGGCAAGTTCCTGGTGGCGGCCCTGGAGGACAGCAAGCCGGGGAATACGGAGGTCACGTTGGTCAATGAAGATAGCGGTTGACGCCATGGGGGGCGACTATGCCCCGGCCGAGGTGGTGCGGGGAGCCCTGGAGGGTGCCCGGGCCTGGCAGGTGGACGTGGTGTTGGTGGGGAATGCCGAGCTGGTGCGCCGGGAGGCCGGCGACGCGGCGGAGGTGGTGGACGCCCCCGAGGTCATTGCCCCCGAGGAGCCCCCCGCCCAGGCCATCCGGCGCAAGCGTCGCTCCTCGTTGGCGGTGGGGCTGCGCCTCTTGAAGGAGGGCCGGGTGGACGCCCTGGTCTCCGCCGGCAGCACGGGGGCCATGCTGGCGGGCGGGGTGCTCATGGTGGGAGGCATCCCCGGGGTGCGCCGCCCGGCCCTGGGCACGACGCTGCCCACCGCCGAGGGTTGGGGCACCTTCCTCCTGGACATGGGGGCCAACGTGGACGTGAGTCCGCAGGAGCTGCTGCAGTACGGGATCATGGGCAGCCTGTACGTCGAGCGGGTGCTGGGGGTGGCGCAGCCGCGGGTGGCGATCCTGAACGTGGGCACCGAGCCCAACAAGGGCAACGAGATGTGCAAGGCGGCCCATGTGCTCTTGGCGTCGTCCCACCTGAATTTCGTGGGCAATCTGGAGGCGCGCGACCTGCCCTACGGGCGGGCCGACGTGGTGGTGTGCGACGGCTTCGTGGGCAACGTGGTCCTGAAGCTGATGGAGGGGGTGGGGCAGGCCGTCTTCCACCTCATGCGCCGGGAGATCCGGGGGCCGCGCGCTGTCCTGGGCGGGGCGCTGCTGCGCCCGGAGCTGGTGGGATTGAAGCGCCGCCTGGACTACGCCGAGTATGGGGGAGCGCCCCTTTTGGGCCTGGCGCGGCCGGTGATCAAGTGTCACGGTAGCTCGCGGGCCCTGGCCATCCGGAACGGCGTGCGGGTGGCGCGCGACTATGTGGTCAACCAGGTGGCGGAGCAGATCCGTTCCGAGGTCATCCAGCGGGAAGGGGCGGCGGGCGAGCGTTGATGTACAGTGCGGGGATCCTGGGGGTGGGCTGCTACGTGCCGGAGCAGGTCCTGACCAATCGCGACCTGGAGGAGATGGTGGACACCAACGACGAGTGGATCGTCAGCCGCTCGGGAATCCGGGAGCGGCGGATCGCTGCACCGGAGGAGGCCACCTCGGACCTGGCCCTCCAGGCGGCCCGGCGCGCCCTGGGGGACGCCCGGCTCGCGCCGGAGGAGTTGGACCTGATCATCGTGGGAACCGACACGCCGGATATGCTGTTTCCGGCCACGGCCTGCCTGGTGCAGCGGGGGCTGGGCGCCTACCGGGCGGCCTGCTTCGATCTGGAGGCGGCCTGCTCCAGCGTCATCTACGGGCTCTCCATCGCCCGGCAGTTCATCGCCACCGGCACCTACCGGCACGTCCTGGTCATCGGGTCGGAGATTCTCTCCCGGATCACCGACTGGAGCGACCGCTCCACCTGCGTGCTGTTCGGCGACGGGGCGGGGGCCTTGGTGGTGGGACGAGTGGAGGAGGGCTTCGGGGTGCTCTCCACCGTCTTGGGATCCGACGGGCGGGCGGCGGACATCCTGCGGGTGCCGGCGGGAGGCTCGCGCCTGCCGGCCAGCCATGAGACGGTGGAGCGGCGGCTGCACACCCTGCAGATGAACGGCCCCGAGGTGTACAAGTTTGCGGTGCGGGTGGTGGAGCGGGCCTGCGACCAGGCCTTGGATCAAGCCCGAATCCCCAAGGAGGATGTGGAGCTGTTCGTGCCCCACCAGGCCAACATCCGAATCATCGAGGGGGCCGCCCGCCGCTTCGGGTTTCCCATGGAGCGGGTGGCGGTGAATGTGCACCGCTACGGCAACATGTCCATGGCCACCATCCCCGTGGCCCTGCAGGAGGCCCGGGAGGAGGGGCGGGTGCACCGGGGCGATCACCTGCTCCTGGTGGCTTTCGGCGCGGGCATGACCTGGGGCGCCGCGGTGGTGCGCTGGTCTAAGGAGGACTGAGAGGGATGCGCGCGGCGATGCTGTTTCCCGGCCAGGGCGCCCAGTACGTGGGCATGGGCCGGGAGCTGTACGAGGCCCACCCGGCCGCCCGGCGGGTCTTCGAGGCGGCCGACCGGGAGCTCGGCTTTTCCCTCACCCGGCTGTGCTTCGAGGGACCGGAGGAGGCGTTGGCGTCCACGGCGACGACCCAGCCGGCGCTGCTCACGGTCAGCATCGCGGCCTGGGCCGCGCTGGCGGCGGAGGGGGTGCGGGCCGCGGTGGCGGCCGGCCTGTCCGTGGGCGAGTATGCGGCCCTGGTGGCGGCCGGGGCGGTATCGTTCCCGGAGGCCTTGCGCTTGGTGCGCCGCCGGGGCGAGATCATGGAGCGGGCGGTGCCCGACGGGGCAGGGGCCATGGCCGCCGTCATCGGCCTGGAGAGCGCCCAACTGGAGCGGGTGCTGGAGCAGGCCCGGGGTCTGGGCGTGGCGGAGGCGGTGAACTACAACTGTCCGGGACAGGTGGTTCTCGCGGGCCACCGGCCGGCGGTGGAGCTGGCCTGCCGCCTGGCCCAGGAGGCGGGGGCCCGGCGGGCGGTGCCGCTGGGCGTGAGCGGTCCCTTCCACAGTTCCCTGATGGCCCAGGCCGCTCAGGAGCTGTCCGGGGAGGTTTCCCGGGTGGTCTGGCGCCGCCCGGCGCTGCCCGTGGTCTCCAACGTCCACGCGGGCTACCTGACCAGCCCGGAGGAGATCCCGGAGATCCTGACCCGCCAGGTGAAAAGCCCGGTGCTTTGGGAGGAGTCGGTGCGGCGCATGCTGGCCGACGGGGTGCAGCTTTTCCTGGAGGTGGGGGCGGGGAGGGTGCTGAGCGGCTTCGTGCGGCGCATCGACAGGGGGGCGACGGTGATGAATGTGGAGGACGGGCAGTCCCTGGCCAAGGTTCTTGCCTATTGGAGCACGGTTTGCTAAGATGATGCTCGAGCGACAGGTGGCCATGGTCACGGGAGCCTCCGGCGGCATCGGCGGCGCGGTGGCGCAGGCCCTGGCCCGGGAAGGGGCTCGAGTGGCGGTGCACTACCGGTTCGGCGCCGAGGGAGCCGCCCAGACGGTGGAGCGCATCCGCGCCGCGGGGGGGGAGGCGGCGGCCTTCCAGGCCGATGTGGCCGACGCCCCGGCCGTGGAGCGGCTGGTGGAGCAGGTGACCGCCGACCTGGGCCCGGTGGATATCCTGGTCAACAACGCCGGGGTGACGGCGGACGCCCTCCTGGTGCGCATGAGCGAGGACGACTGGCATAGGGTGGTGGAGACCAACCTGGGCGGGACCTTTCATTGCAGCCGGGTGGTGCTGCGGGGGATGCTGCGCCGGCGCCACGGGCGCATAATCAACGTGTCCTCCGTGGTGGCGCTCACCGGCAACGCGGGGCAGGCCAATTACTGCGCCGCAAAGGCCGGCATCCTGGGCTTCACCCGGGCCCTGGCCCGGGAGGCCGCCTCCCGGGGGGTCACGGTGAACGCCGTGGCGCCGGGGTTCATCGACACGCGGATGACGGCGGGCCTGCCCGAGGCGGTCCTGGCCCAATACCGGGAGCGCATCCCGCTGGGACGGGAGGGCACCCCCGAGGAGGTGGCCGCCGCCGTGGTCTTTCTGGCCTCCCCGGCGGCATCCTACATCACCGGGCAGACCCTGGTGGTGGACGGAGGTCTGGCCATGTAGCCGACCGGCCCGCGACATATCCGCAAAGGAGGTGAGCCGGTGAGCGACGAGCCTGTTCTGGCTGCGGTGCAGAAGATCATCGTGGATCAGTTGGGCGTCAATCCGGAGGAGGTGACCCTGGAGGCCTCCTTCATCGACGACCTGGGGGCCGACTCCTTGGATATCGTGGAACTGATCATGGCTTTCGAGGAAGAGTTCGACCTGGACATTCCCGACGCCGATGCGGAGAAGATCGGGACGGTGCAGGACGTGGTCAGCTACATCAGCGCCCGCAAGAGCGGCCAGGAGGCGTAACCCTCCTGCCTCGCGGCGCGTTTCGCAAAGGGGGGAGTCCCGCGCTCACGGGACTCTTCCGGCAAGGGGGGATATTTTGGGCAATCGCGTGGTGATAACCGGCATGGGGGTGATCACCTCCCTGGGGTCGGATCTGGATACCTTTTGGAATGCTTTGCTGGCGGGGCGCTCAGGCATCCGACGCATCGCCGGCTTCGATCCGACGCCTTTCTCCACCCAGATCGGGGGAGAGGTGCCGGATTTCGACCCGCAGCGCTACCTGGAGCGGCGGGACGCCCGGCGGATGGACCGCTTCGCTCAATTCGCGGTGGCCGCCACCACCGAGGCCTTGGCCGACGCGCGCATGGAGCTATCCGGCGAGGATCCGGAACAGGTGGGCGCCATCCTGGGCTCCGGCATCGGCGGCATCGGCACCTTCTGCGAGCAGCACGAGACCTTCCTGAGCCGGGGCCCGGACCGGGTGAGTCCCTTCTTCATCCCCATGATCATCGCCAACATGGGGGCGGGCCAGGTGGCCATCCGCTTCGGAGCCCGCGGCCCCAACACCACCCTGGTGACGGCCTGCGCCTCCTCGGCCCACGCCGTGGGGGAGGCCTTCCGGGTGCTGCAGCGCGGCGAGGCGCAGGTGATGCTGACGGGAGGCAGCGAGGCGGTGCTGGTGCCCATGGCCTATGCCGGCTTTTGCGCCATGAAGGCCATGTCCACCCGCAACGACGCGCCGGAACGGGCCTCCCGGCCCTTCGACCTCCATCGGGACGGTTTCGTGATGAGCGAGGGGGCGGCCGTGCTGGTCCTGGAGACCTTGGACCACGCGCAGGCCCGGGGCGCGCGCATCTACGCCGAACTGGTGGGCTACGGGATGAGCTGCGACGCCTACCACATGGTGGAGCCGGATCCCACCGGCCGGGGCGGGGCTGCCTCGATGCGGCGCGCCTTGGCCGACGCGGGGCTGCGGCCCGACGAGGTGGACTACGTGAACGCCCACGGCACCTCCACCCCCAAGGGGGACGTGGCGGAGACCCTGGCCATCAAAGAGGTGTTCGGGGAGGCGGCCCGCCGCCTGGCGGTGAGCTCCACCAAGTCCATGACCGGCCACCTTTTGGGCGCGGCGGGAGCCTTGGAGCTGGCCATCTGCGCCCTGGCGGTGCAGCGCGGGGAGGTGCCGCCCACCATCAACCTGGACGAGCCGGATCCGGAGTGCGATCTGGACTACGTGGCGCACCGCTTCCGGCGCATGGAGGTGCGCTCCGCCCTGTCCAACGCCTTCGGCTTCGGCGGGCACAACGCCACCTTGGTGGTGCGCCGACATGCCTAGGGGACGGGTGGACTTCCGGCGGGGCTACCTGCGGGAGGCGGTCACCCACTCCTCCTACGCCAACGAGCATAAGAACCTGCGCAGCAACGAGCGCCTGGAGTTCTTGGGGGACACCGTGCTGGGCCTGGTGGTCAGCGAGGAGCTGTTCCTGCGCTATCCGGATCTGCCCGAGGGGGAACTCACCCGGCGGCGCTCCACCCTGGTCTGCGAGGCCGCCCTGGCCAAGATGGCCCACGGGGTGGACCTGGGTCGGCACCTGCTCCTGGGAAAGAGCGAGGAGATCTCCGGGGGGCGGGAGCGCGACTCCTTGCTGGCCGACGCCTTCGAGGCGGTGCTGGGCGGCCTGTATCTGGATCACGGGCTGGAGGATGCCCGGGATTTCCTCCTGGAGCAGTTGGCGCCCTTCCTGACGGCCATGGACCGGGGCGACGGGGTGGAGGACTACAAGACCTTGCTGCAGGAGACGGTGCAGCGCCGCTCGGGGCGCCTGGCCTACCATGTGGAGAAGGAGTCGGGCCCCGAGCACCGCAAGGTCTTCGCGGTGGCGGTGAAGTTCAACGGCAAGGTGATGGGGCGCGGCTCGGGCCACAGCAAGAAGGAGGCGGAGCAGGCGGCGGCGCGCCAGGCCCTGAAGCGGATCAAGTAGGTAGGATCACAGGGAGCGCAAGAGACCGCGCACCACGCCCAAGGGACGGACCTGGCCCTCGGCGGGCACGGTCTCGCTGCCGTCCAGCGGTACCAGCAGGGGTTCGCCGCCGCGCCGGTAGCAGCGGTACAATCGAACGGCGCCCCGCAGCCCCAGCAGCAGCCGTCCCGGGGTGGGGCCGGCGGCGGGATCCACCAGCAGGAGGTCGCCCGAGCGGCAATGGGGGAGATACTCGTCGCCCGGCACCCGCCAGGCGAAACTGCCCGCGGGGATCCCTGCCGCCCGGGAGGCCCAGTCGCCGGCGGGCACGGGGGTCCCGTCGGGGGCGAAGCCTTCCATCAGGGGCAGGGGCGGCTCGGCAGGCTCCCCCGCCAGGGGGGCGGGGAACTCGGCGGAGGGGTAGGGCGGGAAATTGCCGCGCAAGACCTCGGAGCGGAAGTCCTGCAGGCGGGTGAACTTGGCCTTGCTCAGCCAATAATACACGGATTTGACCTCGGAGTAGCCGAGGGCGTCGGCCAGTTGGCGCGCGGTGATGGTGGGGTTTTGTCGGATGAGCCGGGCGATTCTGGCGGGGATATCTGGCAAAGGGCGACCTCCTCGCGCACCGAGCCTTCACGGTATAACTTACCACGTGGGGCATCCCGCGCCTTTACCATTAGCGGGTATACTTGCGCCCGCCGCTACCCTTGGGATGTAGTATGGGCGGTGCGGCAGGAATTGCTAGGTAGAAGGAGAATAGATTTAGGGTAGGTGTTCCGCCAGCTTTCATACCACTTTCTACGAGGGAGGCGCTGCAGCGTGGAAATCCT
Organism: Bacillota bacterium; assembly: GCA_021810565.1. Classification (GTDB taxonomy): domain Bacteria; phylum Bacillota; class Sulfobacillia; order JAJZIM01; family JAJZIM01; genus JAJZIM01. Next base: position 38,817 of record JAJZIM010000006.1, on the reverse strand, counting down.
CAAGGTTTCAGCCCAGTCTAAACCAAAGGCGGTCGCGGGAGCCCTGGCGGCGGTGCTCCGGGAGAAGGGCGCGGCGGAGCTGCAGGCGGTGGGGGCCGGAGCGGTTAACCAGGCGGTCAAGGCCATCGCCATCGCCCGGGGCTTCGTGGCCCCCAACGGGATCGACCTGGTGGCGGTGCCGGCCTTCGCCGAGATCGACATCGACGGGGAGGAGCGCACGGCCATCAAGTTCCTGGTAGGGCCACGCTGAGGCAAGGGAGCTGGGCCAAAGGTGATGCGGCTGTACCTCAAACGTTTGGAAGCGCAAGGCTTCAAGTCTTTCGGAGAACGGGTGTGCCTGGAGCTGGGGCACGGCATCACCGCGGTGGTGGGCCCCAACGGCAGCGGCAAGAGCAACCTGTCGGAGGCCATCCGCTGGGTCCTGGGGGAACAACGGCCGGGTCAGTTGCGCTCCAGCCGCATGGCGGACGTGCTATACACGGGCGTGGGGGCGCGCCGTCAGGCCGGCATGGCGGAGGTCGCCCTGACCTTCGACAACCGCGACGGGTCACTGCCGGTGGATTTCGCGGAGGTCACCGTCACGCGGCGCCTGTTCCGCGCCGGGGACAGTGAGTATCTCCTGAACCGGGTTCCCTGCCGCCTGCGGGACGTGGTGGCCCTGTTTCTGGACACGGGTCTTAGGGACGGGTTGGCCATCATCGGCCAGGGGCAGGTGGAGGAGGTCCTGAACGCCAGGCCGGAGGAGCGCCGCCACCTCCTGGAGGACGCGGCGGGGATCCTGCGCTTCAAGCAACGTCAAGAGGAGGCTCGGGGCAGGCTCGCGGAGTGTGACCACAGCGCCCGCCGGGTGGCGGACCTGTTGGCGGAGTTGGAGTTGCAACTGGTCCCCCTGGCCCGGGAGGCACAGCGCGCCCGCGAGCAGCAGGCGCTGCGGGAGGAGCTGGACCGGCGGGAAAAGGCCCTGCTGGGATGGGAGGCGGCGTCGGCCGAGAACCGGCTGGCCCAAGCCGCGGCCCAGGCGCGCCGCCTGGCCGAGGGTCTGGAGGAGCTGCAAGCCCGCGCGGCGCAATCCCGCGTGCGCCAGCACGAGGCGGAGGAGCAGTTGGCCCTCGCCCAGCGGCAGTTGGAGGAGCTGCGCCAGGCGCGGGAGGCGCTGCGCGCCCGGATGGACACCGAGCGGGTGCGCGCGCAGACTGCCGCGGAGGGGGCGGCCGGCTGGCGTCGCGAGGCGGCCCAGGCCCGGCGGCGCCTGGCCGAGGCGGAGCGGTCCGCCGGGGAGCTGACCGCGGCCTTCGAGGAGCTGAGGGCGCGTCTGACGGCGGTGGAGGAACGGGGGAGCAGCCTCGAGGAGCAGATCGCCGCGCGGGAGCGGGAGCTTGCGAGCGCGGCAGGCAAGCTTGCGGGCCGCGAGGAGGAATTGGAAGAGCTCAAGACGCGCATCATCGAGGCGGAGCGGGAGGCGGCCCGGACGCGCAACCGGGGCGGCGAGCGTGAGCGGGATCGTTCCCGGGCGGTGCAGGAGCTGACCCGGGTGCGGGAACAGGCCCGGGGGGCCCAGGCCCGGGCCGAGGAGTCTCGGCGGGAGTTGGAGCGGGTGCGCCGCGAACAGGCCCGGCTGGAGGAGGCGGCGGCGGCGGCCGAGGCGCTAGGCCGTGACTTGGCCCAAGAGCGGCGGCAGGCGGAAGCGGAGTTGGGGCAGGCCGCGGGGGAGTTGGAGGCGGCCCAGAGCAAGCTGCGGGGCGCCGACAGCCGCCGGGAGGCCCTGGTGGAGTTGACGCAGCGGCTGGCCGGCTACGGCCAGGGGGTCCAGGCGGTGCTGCGCGCGGCCCAGCAGGGCAAGCTTACCGGGATTCTGGGAGTGGTGGCCCAACTGCTGCAGGTGCCCGCCGCCTACCGCTTGGCGGTGGAGGTCGCCCTGGGTCCGGCGGTGCAGCATATCGTGGTGGAGCGCATCGCCGACGCCGAGGCGGCCGTGGGTTTCTTGAAGCGCGCCGACGCGGGCCGGGCCACCTTTCTGCCCCTGGACCGGCTGCGGCCGGCTCCACCCGCGCCCGGGATCGCCCCCGGGGAGGGCTGCCTGGGAGTCGCCGCCGATTTGGTGGGCTGTCCCCAGCGCTTCGAGCCGGTTTGTCGGCAGCTGTTGGGCCGCGTGGCGGTGTTCGAGGACCTGGCGGCGGCCCTGGCCTGGAGCCGCGCCGATCGGTTGAGCGTGCGGGCGGTCACCCTGGGAGGGGAACTCTTGCATCCCTCCGGTTCCCTGACGGGAGGAAGCTGGAAGGGGCGGGGCACGGGGCTTCTGGGGCGGGAGGAGGAGATCGCGGTCCTGGCGCGGCAGGCGAAGGAGTGGGAGCGGGAGGTGGCGCGTTGGCGCCAAGCCCGGGATACCCTGGGCGCCGCCATCGACCGCCTGAAGGGGGAGGAGGCCGCGGCACAGCGGCACGGTGCCGAGCTGCGGGCGAACGCAGCCGCTGCGGGCCGGGAGGCGGCATCGGCCGAGGCTGCGGTGCGCGAGCAAACCGCCCTGGGCGGGGATCTGGCCGCCCAGGAGGACCTGTGGGCGCGGGAGGCGGAGCAGGCGGCACAGGAGGCGGCGGAATTGGCGGCCCAGGCGGTCCGGGAGGAGGCCGCGGCGCGCGCGGCGGAGGAGGCGCGGGAACAGTTGCGCCGCGACCTGAATGCCGAGCGCAGCGGGCGGGAGGAGCAGCTGGAGGAGATCGCCGCGTTGCGGATGCAGTTGGCGGCCGTGCGCCAGGAGGCTTTGGACCTGGGGGGCCAGGTGGAACGCATGGAGCGGCGGCGCCGGGAACAGGCCCACGAGACGACGGCGGCCACCGATCAGGTGGGACGGCTGGAAGTCGCCGCCCGGGAGGACGAGGAGCGCTCCCGGCGGGCCGAGGCCGCCGTGGCCGAGTGCGCCGCGGAATTGGCGGCCACGGAAGGGGAAGAGGCCGCGCGCGACGAGGCGTGTCGGCACTGGGCGGCCCAGTTGGCCCAGCTGCGGCGTCGGGAGGCGCGCCGGGAAGCTTCCTTGGAGGAGGCGCGGGAGGCCTTGCGCACGGCGGAACTGGCCCGGGCGGAGGTGGCGGCCGCGGCCCGGGCGGCGCGGGAGCGGCTCCAGGAGGCGGGGGCCGGCGAGACCTACCCGGAGGACCTGGATCCGGCGGCCTACCGTGAGCGTTGTCGGGAACTTACCGCCGCCCTGGAGGAGTTGGGCCCGGTGAATTCCGGCGCGGTGGAGGAATGCCAGCGGGTCCAGGAGCGCCACGACCTGCTGCGGCGGGAGCTGTCCGACATCGAGCAAAGCCGCCGGGCCCTGGCCGGGGTGGTGGAGGAGGTGGAGGCGAACATGCGCAGCCGCCTGGAGGAGGTGCTGCGCATCGTGCGCTCCCATTTCCGGGACACCTTCCGCGAGCTGTTCGGCGGGGGCAACGCCGACCTGCGCCTGGAGCGGGGAGACGTCCTGGAGGCGGGGATGGAGATCCTGGTGCAGCCCGCCGGCAAACCGCCCCAGGCCCTGTCCCTGCTGTCGGGAGGGGAAAGGGCCCTGGCGGCCCTAGCCCTGCTCTTCGCCCTGGTGCGCACCCGCTCCAGCCCCTTCTACCTCCTGGACGAGGTGGAGGCGGCTTTGGACGAAGCCAACGGTGAGCGCTTCGCCCGCTACCTGGAGCAGCACGGCGCCGAGCGGCAATTCCTGGTGATCACCCACCAGCGCCGCACCATGGAGGCGGCCCACCGCCTCTGGGGAGTGAGCATGGATCGGACGGGCACCTCGCGCCTGGTCTCGATCCGGCTGGAGGAAGTTTCTTAAAGGGGGTCGCCCTTTGGCCGGCATGCTGGAGCGTTTCCGCCGGGGCCTCGACCGCACCCGACAGGGGCTGACGGACAAGGTGAAGGCCCTGGTGTCGGCACACCGGGCCGTGGACGAGGAACTGTACGAAGCGCTGGAGGAGATCCTCCTGGGCGCGGACGTGGGGGTGGCCACTACCCAGGAGCTGTTGGGCCGGGTGCGCGACGGCATGTGCCGGGGACAGGATTCCGCCGCGGTGCTGCCCGCCCTGGGCGAAGAGGTGCGCGCCGTCCTCGGGCCGGATGAGGCCATGCGGGAGGAGCCCGGCGGGCTCCTGGTGGTCCTGGTCGTCGGGGTGAACGGCGGCGGCAAGACCACCACCTGCGGCAAGTTGGCCTGGCGCTATCGGCGGGAGGGCAAGGAGGTGGTGCTGGCGGCGGCGGACACCTTTCGGGCGGCGGCGGCGGAGCAGCTGTCCGTGTGGGGAGAGCGCACCGGGGCCACCGTGGTCCGCGGCCAGGATGGCTCCGACCCGGCGGCGGTGGCCTACGACGCCGTGCGCGCGGCGCGCGCGCGGGGGGCCGACGTGCTCCTGGTGGACACGGCGGGACGGCTGCACACCAAGGTCAACCTGATGGAGGAGTTGAAGAAGGTCCGACGCGTCCTGGCGCGCGAGGACGCCGCCTTTCCCCAGGAGGTGCTGCTGGTGCTGGACGCCACCGTGGGGCAAAACGGCCTGCAGCAGGCGCGCCTTTTCCGGGAGGCGGTGGGAGTCACGGGGGTGGCGCTGACCAAGCTGGACGGCACCGCCCGGGGCGGCGTCGTCCTGGCGGTGCGCCGGGAACTGGCCCTGCCGGTGAAGCTGGTGGGTTTGGGGGAGGGACCGGAGGACCTGCAGGACTTCCGACGGGACGACTTCACGGCGGCCCTGTTCGGTCGGAGCACGGCCTGAGCCATGCCCGCCCGGGGATCGACATTTTGCTGAAGCCCTCGGGGCCTCCCGCCAATACTTCCCGAAAGTTGTTCACCAAGGGATAGAGGAAGGTCTCCTTGGCCGGCTGGTCGTGCCCCTGCAGCGGTCGAGCTTGCCCCGGCCCTGGGTCCGGCCCGCGCGGATCCGGTTGGCCGCCCGGTAGCAGGTGCGCCGGCGCCGGTCCCGCCCCACCAAGGTCTCCAGCAGCACCGGACGGCAGGCGTAGCGGCGCTCCCCATCGTCCGCCAGCCGCTTGGCCGGTTGCCCCAGCACCCGGGAGGCCAGGTTGCGCACCCGCGCCCGGGGGAGGATCACAAACCGGGCGTTGTTGACCACCAGGCGCAGCCGCAGGCAGCTCAAATCGCGGGGAGTGCCCTCCACCGCCGGGCCCGGATCCGAAGCCGGCGTCAGGGCCGGCCGCCGACGACCGTTGTTGTTTTCATGGCGCGGCGCCGGCAGCACGACGAGCCCGTCGCGGTGCATGCGCAGGAGGGCCACCCGGGCGGACATGTCCTTTTGTCCTCCGTCTGGTAGGAGGAGGACACGTCGCACGCGGGGATGCCCCGGGACGGGTTGGGACCCTCCAAGCCGCGGAAGTCCTTGAGCACCTTGGGCCCCCGGGAGCGGTCCCGGTGGGAGACCACCACGTCCGCCGCGGCCAATACCCATGGCCGCCAGCGAAGGCTTTCCTCGCTGGGCGGCGGCATGAAGATCTTCCACCCCGTCTCATCCGCATGCCGGCGACCCGCCGTCCGGCGGCGGGCCCGGAAGGCCTCGTACAGGGGGCCCACCCGGTTTGGGCCCCTGGCGGTCGGTGGCTGACGCGCTGATGCCGATCGCCGCCCACCCCCAATTCATCCTGGGCGGCCCGGGAACCCCCGATCGGCTGGCATAAAATGCAAGGGGGCCCTTCCGCCCGCCGGGAGGCCCCCCTGATTTCCGCACGGCTCCGGGAAGCAGCGGGCCCCAGGGCTCAGGGCACCGCCAAGGCCCAAAGTCCGGTGCCGCGGTCGGCCACGAAGAGGGTGCGCCCTGCGAGGACCGGGTAGTTGTTGGCCACCAGGCCGCCCAGGGACTGCACGCTGGCGATCCGGCCGGTGGCGGCGTCCATTCGGTAGAGCCGGCCCTTGACGTCGGCCAGGTACAAGGCCTTGCCGTGCACCACCGGCGCGCTCTTGACCGGGGCGCGGGTGGCCGTATTCCACAAAGGTTGCCCGTCGGACAGGCGCAGGGCCCAGGTGCGGGCGGTGACGGGGGCGGAGGCATAGACCACGCCGGAGCGGATCACCGGAGGCGCGGTCTCCATGTTCTGGGGCATGGTGGTGCCGGTGCCCAGGGTGTGCCGCCAGAGGATCTGCCCGGTGGCGGCGCGCAGGGCTATCAGTTCGTCGGAGACGTGGTGTCCGCCCCAGCGGCCCACCGAGGCCTCGGTGACCACCACGCCTCCCGAGACGGCGGGGGAGCAGTCGTCCACCCCGCCGATGGCCTGGGGCACCGGGGTGGACCAGGCCAGCCGATGGGTGCGGATGTTCACGGCGTAGACTGCGTAGGGGTGGGCGCCGCCGAAGATCAGCAGGTTTCCCACCAGGGTGGGGGAGGACATGCTGACGTAGGAGGGCACGGGGTAGGTCCACAGCACCCGGCCGGTGCCGGCGTCGACGGCCCGGACGTGGCCGCCGCCCCCCACGGCGTACAGCACCCCGTGGTGGTACACCGGGGTGGGCATGTTCTCGCCCCGGGTGGCGATCTGCCACCTCACCCGTCCCGTGCGGGCCGAGAGGGCCACCAGGGCGCTGTTTCCGGTGCCCCGCACCAGACCGGTGGCCGTCAGGTCGAAGGTACGCGCCGGATCCGTCCACTGGTTGTTGCCCGTCCCCACGAAGATCAGGCCGTGGGCATAAAGGGGCGTGGTCATCACCTGGTTGGGCAGGGGCGTGGCCCAAAGCCGGCTCCCGGTGCGGGCGTCGTAGGCGTAGACTCCGTAGGGCGGGTTGATCCCGCCCACATAGAGCACCCCGCGGGAAAGACTCAGCATGTCGGGGCCGGCGCTCAGGGACTGGTGCCAATGCACCGCCAGGGGGGAGCCGGCCAGCACCGCGTCGTTGGCGGGGGTGGCGGCGAAACGGGTCCAAAGGGCCGGACCCAAAGCCCGGTCGGGAGCGGGAGCCGCCCCGCAGCCGGCCAGGGCCAGCAGCGCCACCAGGGAGAGTCCGGCCAGGGGTGCACGACGCGTCATGGGCATCTTCCTTTCCGAATTCGCAGATTTCAGGAGATGCGGTACAGGAGCACGCCGCGGGAGGCGAAGAGCAAGCGGGCGCGGTCCAGCCCCTGCAATCGGGTCACCAGCTGCTGGAGCTCTTGGTAGGGCGTGCTGCCGGTGGAGCTGGCGGTGTCCAGGAAGACGTAGGTGCCCCGCGGCAGTTTGAGGGCCTGAACCGGCGTATTCTGCAGCAGGGTGTTGGTGTCCTGCAGCTTGGGACGGTTGGCGAAATGGGGGATGAGGTAGTTTTGGGCCACCAGGGGTGAGCGGGAGGGGATCAGCCGGGCGGCGGCCTGGATCTGCGGGATGTTGTTGGGGATGATCCCGGCCTGGAACCGGACCTCGCGGTAGCCCACCACCAGCATGAGCAGCAGGGGCAGGGCCAGCCAGCGGGACGTCGCGGGGGCGGGGGTGACGGGGCTGGACCGCAGGGCGTCCAGGGCGGCGGCGAAGGCGAAGGGGATGATGAAGAGGGAGAACTGGTTGTAGGGGGAGATCTGGGGCGTGAAGCTGGACAGGAGGTTGACCTCCGCGATCAGGGCGGCGGGGATCCAGTAGGGAGAACGCCAGGCCCGCCGTCCCCAAAGCACCACCAGCAGCGGGCCCAGGAGGTAGCCCAGGTAGCGCCAGGCGTGGCGCTCGGCGACCCAGGAGAAAGCGATCCAGGGGTGGCTGGCGAGGTTCGCCAGCCCTGCCGCCGGTGTGGGGCCCAAGCTGGCATAGTTCGTGGTCCACTGGGCCATGGGCTGGTGCAGCAGGTGGGGGATGAAATAGAAGACGTCGAAACCGAGGGCGGTGGCACCCAGCAGGGCGGTAGCCAGTCCCCACCCCGTTCGCCGACGCAGCAGCAGGGCCAAGCCCAGGCCCATCACCGCCAGGGCGGCCGTGTCCTTCACCGCTAGGGCGGCCAGGAGCAGGGGGAAAAGCCAGCTCCAGCGACGCCGTTCCACCGCCAGCACGGCCCCGAAGAAGAGGGGCACGGCCAGGGCGTCGGGGTGGAAATCGTAGAGGTTGGCGCCCCACAGGGCCGGGTAGAGCAGGTAGATCAGCCCCAGCAGCCGGGCCGGTCGGGTGCCGACGCCCATGGCCCGGGCGATGTATCGGATAGCCGGGTAGCCCAGGCCCAGGGCCGCCGATTGGGCCAGCAGCAGGAGGAACACGCCACCCGAGCGGTACAGGGGGGCCAAAAGGAGCAGGACGAAAGAGGCGGTGTCCGCCAGCACCGGGTAGCCGGCCATGGAGGAGAAGGCGCCCAGGCCCTCCCGGCTGATCTGCCACAGGCTTTGTTGGTAGAAGCCCAGGTCCCAGCCCGTGGCGATCCAATAGCGGTAGCGTAGCGCCGACAACACCGTGAAGAGGACGGTGTAGGCCGCCGCTACGCCCCAGGGATCCCAGGGCAGGCGGTGCCGAGCGCGGATGGCTGCGGTGATGACGCTCATGGTCCACCTCCCGGCAGGAGAGATGTTTTCTCCCCAATTCTATCATGAAGGTGTAAACAAAGTTTGAACGTTCCTTTGCATCTTCCTGAATGCTTAGTCTGGCCGCGGCGGGGCCGGGTATGCGCCCGGGAGCGCTCTTGACAGCGTCCCAGGGCTCGTTTAGACTGAAATGCGGTGCCCAGTCGGCCCGGAAAGAGGCATGCGAAATTGTTCGAGGCCTTGAGTGAGCGGCTGCAGGAAGTGTTCCGCCGCCTGCGGGGCAGGGGGCGCCTCGGCGAAGCCGAGGTGCAGGAGGCCATGCGGGAGGTACGGCTGGCCCTGCTGGAGGCCGACGTCAATTTCAAGGTGGTGAAGGACTTCGTGGCCCGGGTGCGGGAGCGCGCCGTGGGCAGCGAGGTTCTGGAGAGCCTGACCCCGGGCCAGACGGTGGTGAAGATCGTCCACGAGGAGCTCATCGCCCTTTTGGGCGGCGCCGCCTCCGGCCTGAGTGTGTCACCCCGCCCCCCCACGGTGGTGCTGCTGGCGGGGCTGCAGGGCTCGGGCAAGACCACGACTACCGCCAAGCTCGCCCTGGTCCTCAGGCGGGGGGGCAAGCGGCCGCTGATGGTGGCGGCCGACCTGCAGCGTCCCGCCGCGGTGGAGCAGTTGGCGGCGCTGGCCAGGCAATTGGAGTTGGCGGTGTTCCTGCCCCGTCCGGGAGACACGCCCCTGACCGCGGCCCGGGCCGGGCTGCGGGAGGCTGACCGGCTGGGGTCGGACACGGTCCTGGTGGATACCGCCGGGCGGCTGCAGGTGGACGAGGCGCTGATGGAGGAACTGGCAGAGCTTCGCCGGGAGCTTCGTCCCCACGAGGTGCTGCTGGTGGTGGACGCCATGACCGGCCAGGAGGCGGTGGCCGTGGCCGAAACCTTCGACCGGCGGCTGGGCATCGACGGCATCGTGCTGACCAAGCTGGACGGCGATGCCCGGGGGGGAGCGGCCCTGTCCGTGCGGGCGGTCACCGGCAAACCCATCAAGTTCGTGGGGACGGGGGAGAAGGCCGACGCCTTGGAGGTGTTCCACCCCGACCGGCTGGCCTCGCGGATCCTGGGAATGGGCGACGTGCTCACCCTGATCGAGCGGGCCCAGGCGGGGGTGGATCTGCGTCAGGCCAGGGAGATGGAGCGCAAGCTGCGCAAGAACCAACTGAACCTCCAGGACTTCCTGGACCAGCTGCGCCAGATGCGGCGCATGGGTCCCCTGGACCAGTTCGTCTCCATGCTGCCGGGAGCAGCCAAGCTCAAGGGGCTGCAGGTGGATGAGGGCCAGCTCACCCGCATGGAGGCCATCATCAACTCCATGACCCCTCGGGAGCGCTCGGAGCCGGGGATCATCGACGGCAGCCGCCGCAAGCGGATCGCCGCGGGCAGCGGGACCAAGGTCCAAGACGTCAACCGGCTGCTGCGCCAGTTCGATCAGACCCGAAAGCTGCTGCGGAATGTGTCGGAACCGGGACGGCGGGGGCGTTTCCCCTTTCCCCTGCCCTAAAAAGGAGGTGATCAGATTTGGTGCGGATGCGTCTGAAGCGGATGGGAGCCAAGAAGCGGCCGGTGTACCGGGTGGTGGTGGCGGATTCCCGCTCGCCCCGGGACGGGCGTTTCATCGAGGAGATCGGCTACTATGATCCCACCGCGGAGCCGACGGTCATCAAGTTCCAGGAGGAACGAGTGGCGGAGTGGTTGCGCCGGGGCGCCCAGCCCTCCGAGCGGGTCCAGAACCTTTTGCAGCGGGCGGGGCTGACGGCGACCCCTGCGGGAGAGGTGGCGGATGCATGAGCATGCGCGAGGCGGTGGAAATGCTGGTCCGGGCGGTGGTGGAGCATCCCGAGGCCGTGGAGGTGACGGCCACCGAGGGGGAGCGGCTGATCCAGGTGGAGATCCGCGTCGCGCCCGGCGACGTGGGCAAGGTCATCGGCCGCCAGGGGCGGGTGATCAAGGCCATCCGCCGCCTGGCCAACGCGGCGACCGTGGCCGAGCACCGGCGGGTGACCGTGGAGATAGGGCCCTAGCGGCCAGCGACGGCTTCCTGGCGGTGGGAAGGGTCACGGCCCCTCAGGGGTTGCGGGGCGAGGTGCGGGTGCAAGCCCTAAGCGACTTCCCGGAGCGGTTCCGATCGGGGGCCAGGCTCTGGGTGGCGGGCCGACCAATGGTGGTGGAGGCGGGCAGGAAGCGGGGCAACCTGCTCGTGCTCAAGCTTGCGGGCTGCGATGATCGAGACGCCGCCGAGGCCCTGCGGGACGCGCTTTTGGAGATCCCGGAGCGGGAGCGCCTAGCCTTGCCGCCGGGCAGCTTCTACATCTACGAGCTGGTGGGCCTGGAGGTCTACACCCCCGCCGGGGAGCGGTTGGGGGCGTTGACGGCGGTGGAGAAGAACCCGGCGCAGGATCTGTTCGTGGTGGCAGGACCGGCCGGGGAGATCCTGGTGCCGGCGTTGCGGCGGATGGTGCGGGAGGTGGATCTCGCCGCCGGGCGGATGGTGGTGGATCTACCCCCCGGGCTGCGAGAGGTTTAGCATGCGGGTGGACCTGCTGACCCTGTTTCCCGAGGCCGTGCGCGGTCCCCTGGAGGCGAGCATCCTGCGCCGCGCCGTGGGCAAGGGGCTGCTGGAGGTGCGGATCTGGGATCTGCGCAGCTTCGGGCTGGGGCGCCATCGCATCACCGACGACACTCCTTTCGGCGGCGGCGGAGGGATGGTGTTGCGCCCCGAGCCGGTGTACGAGGCGGTGGACGCCATCACCCGGCAGGGGGGCCGGGGGCGGATCCTGCTTTTCACGCCCCAGGGGCGGCCCTTCGACCAGGTCGCGGCGCGGCGCCTGTCCCGGCGGGAGCACCTGGTGCTGGTGTGCGGCCACTACGAGGGGTTCGACGAGCGGATTCGCGCCCTGGCCGACGAGGAGGTGTCCATCGGGGATTACGTGCTGACCGGCGGGGAACTGCCGGCCCTGGTGGTGCTGGACGCCGTGACGCGGCTGGTGCCCGGGGTGATCGGCCCCGCAGCGGCGGAGGACTCCTTCGCCGAGGGCATCCTGGAGTGGCCCCAGTACACGCGGCCGCGGGAGTACCGAGGGATGGCCGTGCCGGAGGTGCTGCTGTCGGGGGATCACGGGCGGATCCGTCTATGGCGCCGGCGGGAGGCCCTGCGGCGTACCGCCGAGCGCCGACCGGACCTGCTAGAGTCCCGGGAGCTGAATGCCGAGGATCGCAAGCTGCTGCAGGAAACCCAGCGTCGCCCTTGAGCGACGGTTGCCCCTCAGTCTCGCCCGTGGTATAATTTATGCCGTTTGATAGCGGTGGAAACGAGGAGGGAAGCGCCCCCGCCCGGTGGGGAGGGGGTCGGCCATGATGGATGCTTTGCGGATGTTGCGACAGGAGGGCCTGCGGCACGACCTGCCGGATTTCAGGCCTGGGGATACGGTGAAGGTGCATTTCAAGGTGGTGGAGGGCGGCCGGGAGCGGATCCAGGCCTACGAGGGAGTGGTCATCGGCCGGCGTGGTGGCGGCATCTCCGAGACCTTCACCGTGCGGCGGGTGTCCTACGGGGTGGGGGTGGAGCGCACCTTCCCCCTACATTCTCCCCGCATCGACCGATTGGAGGTCACCCGGCGGGGCCAGGTGCGGCGGGCCAAGCTGTTCTACCTGCGCGGCCTGACCGGCAAGGCGGCGCGGATCAAGGAGCGCCGAAGCTGAAGGGCGGGGACTGGCACAAGACCAGTCCCTTTTGGCGGGGGGAGGCGGCATTTGGTGAGCAATCCGGACCCGGAATCCACCGGGGAGCGCAAGCTGGCTCCCCGGCTGCGCCGCAAGTGGCAGCAGGCTTACGAACAGGCCGTGGCGGCGGGGAGCCCGCCGCAGGAGGCCGCGCAGACCGCCGACGCGGCGGTGGCGCAGGGAGGGGCCGGCAAGGCCCTGCGGGAGATCCTGGAGACGGTGATCTTGGCCGTGGTGCTGGCCCTCTTGATCCGCGGCTTCGTGGCCGAGACCTTCGTGGTCCAGGGCATCTCCATGCGCCCCACCCTGCACACGGGGGAGCGGGTGGTGGTAGCCAAGTTCCTGGACTGGTTCGGCTATCCCCATGACGGGCAGATCGTGGTCTTCCGGTATCCCAAGGATCCCGCGGTGAGCTTCATCAAGCGGGTGATCGCCACGCCCGGGCAGACGGTGCAGATAAAGGGAGGGCACGTGTACGTCGACGGCCGGCGCCTGGTGGAGCCCTTCATCAAGCACAAGGACAGCCCCACCGACAGCTGCACCATCCGCGGCTACAACTGCGGGCCGGTGACCGTCCCGCCGGGGGACCTCTACGTCCTGGGGGACAACCGACCCAACAGCGAGGACAGCCGCTACTTCGGCTTCGTGCCGCTGGCCAACCTGCAGGGGCCCGCGGTGCTGGTGTTCTGGCCGCCTCAGGATTTCCGCCTGGTGCATTGAGCGGGCGCATCCGATGAGGGAATGGCTGCCGGGGCACGCCCGACGGGCACCCGAACTCTTGCGCCGCCACGCCAGGGCGCTGGACGTGGTGCTGGAGTTGGCCGACGCCCGTGCTCCGGTGGTCACCCGCTACCCTCACCTGGATCGGCTGACCGGTGGCTTGCGCCGGGTGCTGGTGCTGACCCGGGCGGACCTGGCCGAGCCCGCCACCACCGCCCGCTGGGTGGCGCTCCTGGCCGAGGGGGGGACGGCGGCCTTCCCGGTCGAGCTGCCCGCGGGACGCGGCCTGCGGGCCCTGCGGGGGGCCTTGCGGGGGGAGGAGGGAAGGCCGTTGCGCGCGGCGGTGGTGGGCCTGCCCAACGTGGGCAAGTCGGCCCTCCTGAACGCCTTGGTCCGGCGACGCAAGGCCCCCACCGGCGACCGGCCGGGGATCACCCGGGGCGGCAGCTGGATCCGCGCCGGGGGCCTGGAGCTGTTGGACACCCCGGGACTTTTGTGGCCGCGGGCCGCCCAGCTGCCCATGTTGGCGATCCTGGGGCTGGTGGAGCCGGACCCCGAGCAACTGGAGAACCTGGCCGAGGAACTCCTGCGGCGGCTCCCCTCCATCTACGGGGGGACCCTGGAGGAATTCGGCGCGGCGCGCGGCACCCTCAAGGGCGGAGGGGCGGTGGACCGGCATCGGGCGGCTCAGCTGTTGCTGCGGGAGTTCCACCGCGGGCGGCTGGGGCGATGGAGCCTGGAGGCGCCGCCCCAGGAGGGGGGCGCGGCATGAGGGCCAAGGTCAGCGCGGTGGATTTCTCCCGGGAGGCGGGCTTTTGGTCCCGGGGGATCACCTGGGTGGCCGGAGTGGACGAAGTGGGGCGGGGCCCGCTGGCGGGGCCGGTCCTGGCGGCGGCGGTGGTGCTGCCGCCGGGCGTGGCGCTGCCCGGCCTGGACGATTCCAAGCGCCTCACGGCGCGCGCCCGAGCGGAATTGGACCGGATGATCCGGGCCGCGGCCTGGGGCTTGGGCATCGGTGCCGCATCTGCCGGGGAGATCGATCGGTGGAACATCCATCGGGCCAGCCTGGAGGCCATGCGCCGGGCCTTGGCGGACCTGCCTCGCCCGCCCGGGGCGGTGCTGGTGGACGCGCTGACCATCCCGCACCTGCCCTGGAGCCAGGAGGGCATCGTGCACGGAGACCGGCTGTCCAGTTCCATCGCCGCCGCCTCGGTGGTGGCCAAGGTGGCGCGGGACCGGCTCATGGAGCGCTACGCGACGCTATTTCCGGGCTACGGGTTCGAACGGCACCGGGGCTACGGTACGGCGGCGCATCTGGCGGCTCTGGCCGCGCTGGGCCCGTGCCCCCTCCACCGGCGCAGCTTTCTGCACTTGGGCTAGGGGCTCAGGAACACGAGAAGGGCAGGTGCCGATCACCTGCCCGGAAAAGTTGCCGGATCCGACGGATCACCCGAGGGCGCGCGCCCCGACGTACCTGGCGGCCCAGTAGCTGTTGTACAGGGAGGCATATTGCACCGGCTGACCCCAGGTCATGGCGCTGATGAAACTGCCGCCCCCCACGTAGATTCCCACGTGGGAAACGCCGCCCCCGGTGTCGAAGAACACCAAGTCGCCGGGCTGCAGCGCGTTCTCCGCCACCGGCGTGCCGACTTCGAATTGCGAGTAGCTGGTGCGGGGCACGCTGACACCGTTCAGCCGCGTCACATATTGCACCAAGCCGGAGCAGTCGAAGCCCGACGGACTCTCCCCGCCGTACACGTAGGGCACACCCAGGAAACGCTTGGCCGTAGCCACCAGCCGCTCACCCAGGGATCCCGACGCTACGGGGGCTGCCGCAACGACCGGCTTTGCCTGCGCCGGTGCGGTGGCGGCGGTGCCGCCGGGAATCCACAACGCGGTGCCCACCTGCAAGGCCGCCGGATCGGTGATGCCGTTGGCGCTCTCCAGGGAGGCCAGGCTCACCCCGTACTGGGCGGCGATGCCGCTCAGGGTGTTACCCGCCTGCACCGTGTAGCGCTGCCGGTCGACCCCTCCCCGGCTGGCCAGCTGCGGCGCGCTCGCCGTTTGGCCGAGTCCCGGGATGGTGAGGACCTGTCCGATCTGCAAGGCGGCGGGATTGGTGATGCCGTTGACGCTTTCCAAGGCGGTCACGCTCACGCCGTACTGGGAGGCGATGCCTCCGAGGGTGTCGCCCGCTTGCACCGTGTAGGTGCCGCCGGCCGGGGCCGCCGCCGAGGCTTGCACCCCGCCGCCGCTCGGGATGGTGAGGACCTGTCCGATCTGCAAGGCGGTTGGATCGGTGATGCCGTTGGCGCTCTGCAGGGAGGCCACGCTCACGCCGTACTGGGCGGCGATGCCTCCGAGGGTGTCCCCCGCTTGCACCGTGTAGGTGCTTCCTGAGGAGGCTGCGGCAGAACCGCCGCCGCTCGGGATGCTGAGGACCTCCCCGATCTGGAGATCGGTGGGATCGGTGATGCCATTGGCGCTCTCCAAGGAAGCCACGCTCACGCCGTACTGGGCGGCGATGCCTCCGAGAGTGTCTCCGGCCTGTACCGTGTAACTGGCCGCAAAGGCCATCGGTCCGATGACCAGCGCGGTCGACAAAACCATGACCGCCCCACCCGCAGCCCAAAACCGCGATTTCATATACCATCCCCTTTCTGCAGTTTTGTGCTTCCGAGGTTAGTTGCCGGGTTCGGGCTGGAAAGGGAACAGCCCTGCGGAGGCACGCCTCCGGTTCACCCCTGCCGTTTTACGGTCTTTCCCCCCGTACCTCAATCGGTGAGGATTCAGCACGGACTAAATTATACCGTTACAAGGGACAGGCTGTCACGAGGGGTAAAGAAAGGTCTGGTGCGCCAAGGCTTGCCCATGTCGAAATGCGGCGGCAAATAGTCGTTTTATTTGCCGATTACGCCGGATTTCATGCCGGTGGGATGAGATTGCCAGGAGATTTGACATGCCCCCGCCGCCTGTGCTAAACTAGGTCCGACTTCTATGGAAAAACAATCCAATAAGAACGTGGGTGAGATGCCATGCCCAGGCCGTTGATCATCGTGGAATCCCCGGCCAAGGCCCGGACCATCGAGAAGTTTCTCGGCCGGCGCTATGCCGTGAAGGCTTCCATGGGCCATGTGCGGGACCTGCCGCGGAGCCAGTTCGGGGTGGACACCGAACGCCGTTTCGAACCCAAGTATATCACCATCCGGGGCAAGGGAAGCATCCTGAAGGAGTTGCGGGAGGCGGCCCGCAAGTCTTCCCGGGTCTACCTGGCCACGGACCCCGACCGGGAGGGGGAGGCGATCTCCTGGCACCTGGCGGAGCTGTTGGACCTGCCGAACCGGGATTCCTGCCGGGTGGAGTTCCACGAGATCACCAAAGAGGCGGTGGACGGCGCCCTGCAGCACCCGCGGGGGATCAACACTCACCTGGTGGACGCCCAGCAGGCGCGGCGGGTGTTGGACCGGGTGGTGGGCTACAAGCTGTCGCCCCTCTTGTGGGCCAAGGTGCGCCGCGGCCTGTCCGCCGGACGGGTGCAGTCGGTGGCGGTGCGGCTGATCGTGGATCGGGAGGCCGAGATCAGCTCCTTCGTGCCTCGGGAGTATTGGACGCTCCAGGCGCGGCTGACCCCGCTGGACCGGGACACGCCCTTCGTCGCCCGCTACCACGCCGGTGATGGCAAGCGCCGGGAGCTGGCCGCCCGCTCCGAGGTGGACCAGGTGCTGGAGGAGTTGGCGGGGGCGGCCTTCCAGGTCAAAAGCGTGGTCAAGAAGGAGCGGCTGCGCCAGCCGCCCTTGCCCTTCACCACCAGCACCCTGCAGCAGGAGGCCGCCCGCAAGCTGGGTTTCACCGCGCGGCGCACCATGAGCGTGGTGCAGCAGCTGTACGAGGGTCTGGACGTGCCGGGGGAGGGCCGGGTGGGTCTGGTGACCTATATCCGCACCGACTCCACCCGGGTGTCCGAGGCCTCCCGCGCCGAGGCCCATGCGTACGTCGCCGGGCGTTTCGGGGAGGAGTACGGTCATCCGCCCCGCCGCGGCGGCGACCGTCGCCCGGGGGTGCAGGGGGCGCACGAGGCCATCCGCCCCACCGCCGTGCGGCGGGACCCGGACAGCCTGCGGGCCAGCCTGGGGAGGGACCAGTTGCGCCTGTACCGCCTGATCTGGGAGCGCTTCGTGGCCAGCCAGATGAGCCCGGCCCGGCTGGAGGCGGTGGCGGCGGACGTCACGGCGGGACGGCACCTTTTTCGGGCCACCGGATCCACGATGGTGTTTCCCGGCTTCACCCTACTGTATGTGGAGGGTCGCGACGAGGACGCGGAGGAGGAGCCCGGGCTGCCGCCGCTGGCCGAGGGCGAGGACTTGCGGCTCTTGGGGCTGGATCCGGCGCAGCATTTCACCCAGCCGCCGCCTCGCTACACCGAGGCCATGCTGGTGAAGGCCCTAGAGGAGAACGGCATCGGCCGGCCCAGCACCTACGCCCCCATCATCGAGACCATCCAGCAGCGCGGCTACGTGGAGAAGGAAGCCCGGCGCTTTGTGCCCAGCCAGCTGGGGCAGGTGGTGGTGGCCCTATTGAAGGAGCATTTCCCGCAGGTCATCGACGTGGAATTCACTGCCGGGATGGAGGGGGAACTGGACCGGGTGGAGGAGGGAGCGGCGGACTGGCGCCAGGTGGTGCAGGAGTTCTACGATCCCTTCGCGGCGGATCTGGAGCGGGCCCAGGCCACGGTGCAGCGGGTGGAGCTGCCCGAGGAGAAAAGCGGCGTCATCTGCGAGAAGTGCGGCCGGGAGATGGTGGTGAAGCACGGGCGCTACGGCAAGTTCCTCGCCTGCCCGGGCTTTCCGGAGTGCCGCAACACCAAGCCCTTCCTGGAGCCTTTGGGGGTGCACTGCCCCCTGTGCGGCGGGGAGATGGCCCAGAAGAAAAGCAAGAAGGGGCGCCGGTTCTACGGCTGCACCAACTATCCCGCGTGCAATTTCGTGACCTGGCACAAGCCAACCCGGCGGACCTGCCCGCGCTGCGGGGCCTTCCTGGTCGAGAAGGGCGGCAGGGGCAAGAAGACCTACCTGTGCGCCCGTCCCGGCTGCGGCTGGAGTTCCGCCGAGGAGGCGACGGAGCAGGTGGCGGAGCCTTGAAGCTTTTCGAGCACCAAGCCAAGGAGCTTTTCCGGCGGGAGGGTATCGGCGTGCCCCGGGGCGCCCAAGTGCGCACCCCGCAGGGCGCCGCCGGTGTCGCCTATCGCCTGGGCCCCGTGGCGGTCAAGGCCCAGATCCTGGCGGGGGGGCGCGGCAAGGCCGGCGGCGTGCGCTTCGCGGCCACGCCCCGGGAGGCGGCCGCGGCGGCCCGGGAGCTCTTGGGCCGGCGGATCCACGATCTGCCGGTGGAGCTTTTGCGGGTGGAGCGGCGGCTGACGGTGGACCGGGAGCTTTATCTGGGCCTTTTCCTGGACCGTTCCCGGGGGGAGGTGCTGCTGTTGGCCTCCGCCCGGGGCGGGGTGGGGGTGGAGGAGGCGGCGGCGGGCGATTTCCGGGAACGGCGGCTGGCGGTGGGAGCGCGGGTGGAACCCTTCCAGGGGCGGGAGCTGGCGCGGGAGCTGGGGCTCACCGGAGGGGCGGTGCGGCGGCTGGGAGAGGTGGTCGCGGCCTTGGCGCGGGTGTTCAACCGCTGCGACGCCGTGCTGGCGGAGGTCAATCCGCTGGTGGTGAGCGGCGAGGAGCTGGTGGCGGCCGATGCTCGCATGGAGGTGGACGACGCGGCCCTGTACCGCCACCCGGAAATGGCGCGCAACGAGGAGGCCTCTCCGCGGGAGGCGGCGCTGCGGGCGGCGGGGATGACCTTGGTGGAGCTGGAGGGAGACATCGCCGTCCTGGCCAACGGCGCCGGCATGGCCATGGCCACCCTGGACGCCCTGGAGGCGCTGGGGGGTCGACCGGCCAATTTTTTGGATCTGGGGGGCGGCACGGGGGAGGAGCCTACCGCCCGCGCGCTGGAGGCCCTGGCGGCCCTGGGGCCGCGGGTGATCCTGATCAACATCTTCGCCGGCATCACCCGTTGCGACGAGGTGGCCCGCGCCGTGCTGCGGGTGCGGGAGCGTCCGGGACTGCCCATGCCTTTGGTGGTGCGCCTGGTGGGAACCCGCCAGGCCGAGGCGGCGGCCATCCTGGGGCAGGCGGGGGTGGTCTCAGGCACGGATCTGGAGGAGGCCGTGCGCCGCGCCGTGGCCCTGGCCGGGGGGCAGCGGCCTTGAGCATCCTGCTGCACGGCGGGGAGCGGGTGCTGGTGCAGGGCATCACCGGGCGCCAGGGCAGCTTCCACACCCGGCGGATGCTGGAGTATGGGACGGCGGTGGTGGCCGGGGTCTCCCCCGGCAAGGGCGGCGCATCGGTGGAGGGCGTGCCGGTGTACGACACGGTGCGCGAGGCGGTGGCCGACACGGGCGCCATCTGCGGCGTGGTCTTCGTGCCGGCTCCGCAGGCGGCGGACGCGGCCATGGAGGCCTTGGAGCACGGTATCGGCCGGTTGGTGCTGGTGACCGAGCACGTGCCGGTGCACGACACGGCGCGTGTGCTGCGGCGCGCCCGCGCGGTGGGAGCCCAGGTGGTGGGACCCAACACCTTCGGGGTGATCACCCCGGGCCGGGGCAAGCTGGGCATCATGCCTCACGAGTACTATGCCCCGGGGCCGGTGGGCTTGGTGGCCCGCAGCGGCACCTTGAGCTACGAGATCGCCGCCTCGCTGACGGCGGCCGGTTTGGGGCAGTCCACCGCCCTGGGGGTGGGGGGCGACCCGGTGGTGGGGCAGTCCCTGGCCGGGGTCCTGGAGGCCTTCGAGGCGGACGAGGCCACCCGGGCGGTGGTGCTGGTGGGGGAGATCGGCGGCACGGCGGAGGAGGAGGCGGCACCGGTGGTCTCGCGCATGACCAAGCCGGTGGTGGCCTTCCTGGCGGGGCGCACGGCGCCGCCGGGGCGGCGAATGGGCCATGCCGGAGCCATCGTGGAGGGGGACCGGGGCACCTGGGCCAGCAAGGCGGCGGCCCTGCGGGAGGCGGGCGCCGCCGTGGCGGAGTTGCCCTGGGAGGTGGCCGATTTGGTGCGGCGGCGGCTGGGCCGCTGAGGGAAAGTCGATTTGCCGTACTGGGTGTATTATAGTAGTATAAAAAGTGGAGATGAGGGCCTTGCTTTGGGACCAGATCCTGATCCGCAGCCGGCAGGAGGAGGTTGCCGCCGCCCTCATCCTGCGGGAGGAATTGCAGCGGGCGGTGCTGACCCACCTTAGCCGGCGGCTTTTCTTCGGCGTGGGGGCACTTCAGGGTGGCACGGCCCTGCGCCTGCTGTACGGAAATCCGCGGTTCTCAGAGGATCTGGACTTTGTTTTTAGGACGCAAGACCTGGCGGCCTTCCATCGTGTACCGACTTTCCAAGCAGGTTTGCCGGAATTCATGAGGGACATCTTCCCGTTTCTTGATCGCGTCGATCTGGATCGGCAAAAAAGCGGCGAGATTTTGCAACGGTATGCCTTGCGCTGCCGGGCCGAGATCTTGGAAGGGGTGCTGCGCGTCAACTTGGAGTTTGCCGCCATACCCAGCCGGGATAACCGATTGCAGATCCTTCGCTGGCCGCCCTTCGATCCGGTGGTGCGGGTGGAGACGCTCCGAGAGATCCTGGCCGACAAAGTGGTGGCGGTGGCCCTGCGGGAATATGTCAAGGGGCGGGACCTATGGGATCTACATTTTCTGCTGCGGGATTGCCGGGAGCCGCTGGACGTGGCGCTGGTGCTGCAAAAGTCCGTGGACTACGGAGCCGACGCGGGGGCGTTTCGGCTCCGCCTGCGGCACGGTCTGGACCGGCTGCGGGAATCGGGAGTCCAGGCGCTGGAGGCGGAGATGGTTCGTTTCTTGCCGTCTGGGCATTTAAATTCGTACCGGGAAGCGTTTCCGGACCTGGTCCGAGCGGTGGCCGACGCGGTGCACTCGGTCATGTTGGAAACGGGAGCCGGCAGAGGAGAGACCGATTGAAACCGTTGGAACTTTTGCGCTTGTTTCGTGCCTATCCCGAGAAAAAACTCTTCTCCTATGCGGATTTGCTTCAATTGGCGGGGCAGTCCGGCGGCGGGGTCCTGCCGGCTTTGGGGCGATTGATCCGGGAGGGCCTGTTGGACCGGCCGGCCCGCGGCTGGTACGCGAACCCTTTCGCCGCCCCATCGCCCGAGGAGACGGCCATGGCCTTGCGCGCTCCGTGCTACCTCTCCCTGGAGTATGCTCTCGGGCGGACCGGGATCCTAAGTCAGCAAGCCTTCACCTTGACCCTGGTGAGCCTGCGTGCGCCCCACACCTACCGGACGCGGCAGGGGATCTTCGAGTACCACCAGATCGCCCGTCGGCTGTTCTGGGGCTTTCGTCCCTTGGACGGCGTCCAGATCGCTTGGCCGGAGAAGGCCCTTTTGGATCTGATCTACCTGCGCCATCTGCGCCACCGCACCATGGACGTCGAGCGGTTGGCGTCGCTTTTGGAGGACATGTATTTGGAAGATTTGAACCCCAAGCGCCTGACGGCCTTCGCCGCAGGTTTCGGGGAGAGCGGTCCGCGCATGCTGGCCTTGGCGCCGCTGCGCCGCTGCCTGGCACCATGAGCGGCAGCGCCCCCGGAGTGCGTAGCTGCGGCGAGGCGGCCCTCCTGTTGGAGTGGGTGTCGTTGCCGGTGGAGGAGGCCAGCCGCCGGGCGCGGTGGGTGGCGAAGCGCCTGGAGGATCGGGGGATGCCGGGGATCCGGGAGGTGGTACCCGCCCTGAGCTCGGTTTGGGTGGAGTTCGACCCGGACCGGGTGGCCGAGGAGCGGCTGCGCCGGGTCCTGGCCGAGCTGTCCCGCTCGGCGCGGGACGAGGATGCCCCACCTGGACCGCTGCACGAGGTGCCGGTGGTCTTCGGCGGTGCCGGGGGGCCGGACCTGGCCCAGGTGGCCGCGGGGGCCGGCTGGAGCGAGGCGGAGCTGGTACGACGGCTTACCGGGGTGGAGTACCGGGTCTTGTTCCTGGGCTTCGCTCCCGGCTTCCCCTACCTGGGCTTCTCCCCGGCGGGCCTGGAGGTGGCGCGCATGGCGGTGCCCCGCCCCCGGGTGCCCGCAGGCAGTGTGGCCCTGGCGGGTGGGCTGGCCGGCATCTACCCCCGGGAGGGCCCCGGGGGCTGGCGCATCGTGGGGCACACCTCCCTGCGGCTCTTTGATCCCACCCGGGAGCGGCCGTCGCTTTTCGGCCCCGGCGACCGGGTGCGGCTGCGGGAGGCCGGCTCGTGAGGGGCCTGGAGGTGGTGCAGCCCGGCCTTTTGACCACCGTCCAGGACCTGGGGCGAAGCGGGCTCGCCCACCTGGGGGTGGCCCCGGGGGGCGCGGCGGACCGGGATTCTTTGCACCTGGCCAACCTGGCGGTGGGAAATCCGCCGGGGGCGGCGGCCCTGGAGTGCACCCTGGTGGGACCGGAACTCGCGGCCCTGGCGGACCTGACGGTGGCCGTGGCGGGGGCGGACCTGGGCGCCCGGGTGGAGGAGGAACCGCTGCCTACCCTCACCCCGCGGCGGTTGCCCCGGGGAGGGCGGGTGCGGCTGCCGGGCGGGGGGCCGGGCTGCCGGGCCTACCTGGCGGTGGCGGGGGGCGTGCTGGTCCGGCCGGTGCTGGGCAGCCGCTCCACGGATCTGCCGGGTGGCTTCGGCGGCCTGGAGGGCCGGCCCCTGCGCCGCGGCGATCGCTTGGCGGTGGGGGAGGAGGCGGGGACGCCGCCCAGGATCAGTGCCGCGGCGGCGGTGGCTCTCGGGCGCGGCGAGCTGCGCTGCGTCCGCGGGCCGCACGCGGAGCGCTTCACCGCGGCGGACTGGGAGCGGTTGTGCGGGGAGGCGTACCGGGTGAGCCCACAAAGCGACCGCCGGGGGGTGCGCCTGGAGGGGGCGGCGATCCGCTCGGGGGCGGGAGAGATCCCCTCCGCCGGCATGGCCGTGGGGGCGGTGCAGGTGCCCCCCGCGGGACTGCCCCTGGTGCTGGGGGTGGACCGCCCCCCCACCGGGGGCTATCCCGTGGCGGCGGTGGTCATCCGCGCCGACCTGCCGGCCTTGGCGCAGCTGCGGCCGGGGGATCGGGTGCGCTTCACCCTGGTGGAGGCGGCCCAGGCCCGGGAGCTTTTCCGGCGCCGGGAGGCCGCCCTGGCGGCGCTTTCCGGGTGAGCCGGCAGGAACGGTGCCGGCGGCGGCGAAGAAGACGGCGGGGGGATATGCGGTGGACTTGAACCTGGATTTCGGGGAGGACTACGGGGTCTGGCGTCTGGGGCCGGGGGAGGAGATCCTGGATCAGGTGACCTCGGCCAACCTGGCCTGCGGCTTTCACGCCGGGGATCCCCAGGTCATGCGCCGGGCCATCGAGGCGTGCGCGCGCCGGGGCGTGGCGGTGGGGGCGCACCCGGGCTACCCCGACCGGCGCGGTTTCGGACGCCGGCCGTGGCCAGCGCCCGCGGCGGAGGTGGTGGACGACGTGCTCTACCAGGCGGGGGCCCTGGCCGCTCTGGCCAGGACCGCGGGGGTGAAGCTTGGCCACTTGAAGTTGCACGGCGCCCTTTATTGGCGCGCCGCCCAGGACGCCGAGCTGGCCCGGGCCCTGGTCCGGAGCCTTGCGGCGTGGGGCGGGGCGGCGGCGGTGTACACTCCAGACGGCTCCGCCCTGGCGGCGGCGGCCGCAGCGGCGGGGCTGAGGGTGGTCCGGGAGGCCTTCGCCGACCGGCGCTACCGACCGGACGGCGGTCTGGTGCCGCAGGGGGAGCCGGGAGCCTTCCTGGATCCGGCGGCGGCGGCCCGGCAGGCGGTCCAGATCGCCCGGGAGGGACGCTTGCGCGCCCAGGGCGGGGCGGAGCTGGAACTTGCGGCCGACAGCATCGGCCTGCACGCCGACGCCCCGGGGGCCCTGGAGACGGCCGCCCGGGTGCGCCGGGCTCTGGCGGCGGCGGGGGTGGCCCTGGCGTCCCCGGCCTGAGGGGAGGCGGCGGGATGCGGTATGCGGCGGCGGTGGGCGAGGCTCCCGAAGGGGGATGCGTGGCCTGGTCGGCCTCCTTCCCGGAACTGCTGGGCCGCGGGTTGACGCAGCAGGCGGCGTTGGACGACCTGGCCCGCCGGGCCGGGTCTCAAGACCCGGTGCCGGAGGTGCCCATGCGCCTAACCATCCTGGAGTCGCCGGCGGCGGGCGAGCGTGGGCTGCCGGCTCCCCTGGACCTGTTGTCCCGGGAGCACCGGGTGGTGGAGGGGCTCCTGGAGCGGCTGCTGGACGAACGCGGGGACGCCGCCCGGGCCGCCCTGGCCTTTCTTCGGCCCCTTTTGGAGCGGCATTTCGCGGCGGAGGAGAACTTTTGGATGGCCGAACTGCGCCGGGAACTCACGGCCCGGGGCGGTCCCCTGACGCCCCTGAAGGTACTGGAGGCGGATCATCGGGCCATCCGGCATCTGTTGGCCGAGGCGCGGGAGGAGGGCCTGAGCGAGCCGCTGGCCGTCGAGCGCGCCCAGCTTTTGGCCGAGGTGGTGCGCCGACACGCCGCCAAGGAGGACCATCTGCTGTTCCCCCTGACGGCGGCCCTCTTGTCCCCCGAGGTCCTGTCCCGCATGGACCGGAATTTGCGGACGGCGGGGGAGGGGGCGAAATGAGCGAGGTGCGGATCAGGCGCGTCTACGACCCGCCCGAGGCGGCGGACGGGCGGCGGGTCTTGGTGGATCGCCTGTGGCCCCGGGGTCTCACCAGACAGGCCGCCCGGGTGGACCTGTGGCTGCGGGAGATCGCCCCCTCGGACGAGCTGCGCCGGGAGTTCGGCCACGACCCCGCGCGCTGGGAGGAGTTCCGGCGCCGCTACCGCGCCGAGTTGGCGGCGGCTTCGGAGCCCTTGGCGAGGCTGCGCGAGGCGGCGGCGGGGGGGCCGCTCACGCTGCTCTTCGGCGCCGCGGATCGGGAGCACAACAACGCCGTGGTGCTGCGCGAGCTGTTGGCGGAGGAGCCTTGAGCTCCACAAATTCATGTCTGAAAAATGCGTCGGCGGTCTTGACTTTGGCCGGCCGGGGGATATAATGAGAGTTGCCTCGAGATGATCCGGTCTTCGGTGCCGGCAGGACGGTCAAGCCTTCGGAGGACGGGTGCGGTTTCGCAAGGGATCGCAGGACGATTCGAAGTCGCCTGCCGTAAGGCCGAGCTGAAGGCGCAAGGGGTCGCGTTGCAACAGGATGATGCGGGATGTGTGGTGTGCGCCTGCCGCGCGCGGGCGGATCCCCTCCTATCAATTCCTGGCGCGACTACCGCTCGACCTGGGGCCGGGCAGTGCGGCGAAAAGTCAGCATCCGGTGCGAGCCGGAGACGCCGACGGACGCGAGTCTAGCTGCACCGCAGGCAAGGGTGGACGCTCATCTCGGGGTCTTTTTTTGTGCCGGGAGGGCCAAATATGCCGTGCGGCGCCTCGGGGACGCGCCTGGCGGCGCCGAAAGGACCTGCGCGGCCCCCACGGTCCGTCAGGCGCCTTGCGCGCACCGGCGGGCGGCTGCTAAGGTGAGGGTGCGAAGGGTGCCCCTCCGGGGGAGAATAGGGAAGTCCGGGCCGGCCGGCCGACGGCCGGT
This sequence comes from Bacillota bacterium, assembly GCA_021810565.1. Lineage (GTDB taxonomy): Bacteria > Bacillota > Sulfobacillia > JAJZIM01 > JAJZIM01 > JAJZIM01. The sequence goes on along the minus strand of JAJZIM010000006.1, from coordinate 13,270 downwards.
GGCGGCGCGAACCCATCACTGTGAACGGGGAGTCTCCGCCTAGAGGCCACTGGGTGACCGGGAAGGCGGCGGAGGCGGTGATCCGTAGCCAGGAGACCTGCCCTTCGGGTCCCGCGGTTTCGCGGGTCGTCGGCTGGGGGATGAAGGAAAAGTCCTCGGGCGCATGCGCTCGGGGTTTTTGTTTTCCCGGCGCGGGGAGGAGGGGATGGGTGTGCAGCCGTCGGAGCTGGCGGCCGTGGCCGGGGAGCTGGGGGCCTCGGTGGCCCGCGTGATCCCGGCCGATTCGGTGCAGGTGGCGGAATGGGTGCGCTGGAAATGCCGCTGGGGCTGTCCGCACTACGGATCCAACCTGGTATGCCCGCCGTACGCGCCCGCCCCGGGGGAGACGGCGCGGCTGTTGCGGGAATACCGGGAGGCGTTGCTGTTTCTGGCCGACCAGTCCTGGCGGGTCCGCTACCTGGCGGGGGAGCTAGAGCGGCTGGCCCTGGCCGGGGGTCACCCGGCGGCTTTCGGGATGGGGGCCGGCCCTTGCGGGCTTTGCTCCCCCTGCGACCTCGCCGCACCCTGCCGGCATCCGCACACGGCCCGCCCCTCCTTGGAGGCCTGCGGCATCGATGTGTTCTCCACGGTGGCGGCCAACGGGCTGGAACTCCCCTGCGGACCGGAGGGGCCCCGGGTGGGGCTGGTGTTGCTGCGATGAGGGTGCTGCTTTTGGACCCGCCGCGGCTGCGCAGCCCCCGGGACGTGGATCTGGTGGTGGAGTCCCCCCTGTCGGCCGCGCTGCTCACCGGCTACGCCGCGGCCTCGCTGCGCGCCGAGGGCTTCCCGGCGACGGTGTTGGCGGCGGACTTGGAGCAGCTGACTCCGGAGCAGGTGCGGGAGCGGATTGGCCGGGAGGCGCCGGACCTGCTGGCGGTGCACCTGCGCTACCAGTGGGACCGCACCGGAGAGGTGCTGGAGCTCTTGCGGCAGATCAAGGCGGACCTGGCGCAGGCCCACCTCACCGTGTACGGTCATTTCCCGACTTTCTCCGCCCGGGAGCTGCTCGCGGCCCATCCCGTACTGGATTCCGCGGTGCTGGGGGAGCCGGAGGACACCCTGCGGGAGCTCGGGCGCACCTTGGAAGCGGCGGGAGACTGGCGCACGCTGCCGGGGCTGGCCGCGCGCCGGGGAGGCGCGGTGAGGTGGGCGGCGCGGCCGCCGCGGGCCGACCTGGACGGGATGCCCTTTCCCGAGCGGGCGGATCCGGCCCTGGTGGAGGCGCGGGGCATCCACACCTATGTCCTGGGCAGCCGCGGCTGCTTCGGGCACTGCAGTTTCTGCTACGTGGGCTCCTTCCCGGGATCGGGCAGCCCCTGGCGGGGGCGCAGCCCCGCCGCGGTGGTGCGGGAGATGGAGGCCTTGCGCCGCAGCCGTGGCTCCGACCACTTCTATTTCGCGGATGCCAACTTCTGCGGCCCGGGACCGGCCGGGCGACGCCGCGGGCGCGAGTTGGCCGCGCTCCTGCGCGCCAGGCTGCCGGGGATCCGTTTCGGCATCGAGACCCGCGCCCCGGACCTGGACGAAACTTTGGTGCGGGAGTTGGTCGCGGGCGGGCTGGAGAGCGTCTTTCTGGGGCTGGAGAGCGGCTCGCCGCGACTTTTGGCCCACTTCGGCAAGGGCTTTGGGGAGCCGGAACAAAGGCGGGCGGTGCAGCTGTTGCGGGAGCAGGGGGTGCGCCTTTGCGCGGGCTTCATCATGTTCGCTCCCGACAGCCGGCTGGAGGACGTCATGCAAAGTTTCCGACTGCTGGAGCGGCTGGAGCTGCTGGATGATCCGGTGACCACCGCGCACCTGTTGTTCCACCGGGAGGTGGTGCTGCGGGGCACCGCGGACTACCGGCGGCTGGCCGAGGAGGGCCGGCTGGAGCCCGCCTCCTTCCTGGGCTACGAGGGCCGCTACCGGATCGCGGACCCCCAGGTGGAGCGGCTCTCCCGGGCGGTGGGGGAACTGGCCCGCCGGGTGCTGGCGGCGGCGGGGTTCGGGGAGGGCGGGGCGGCAGGAGGGGAAGCGGTGAGCCGAGTGCTGCGGGAGGCTTTTCGAGAGTGTTTGGATCGTCTGGCGCGGGACGGGCCGGGGGCGCGGGTGGAGGCGGTGCTGGAGGACGCGTGGTGCGCTGCGCGACGGTTTTTCGAGGAGGTGGGGTCATGACCCAGTTGGAGGCGGCCCGCGGCGGCCGGGTGACGGCGCGGATGCGGGAGGCGGCCCGGCACGAGGGCGTGGACCCGGAGGTGATCCGCGCCGGGGTGGCGGCCGGGAGGGTGGTGGTGCTGGGCGATCCGGAGCGGGGCAGGCGACCGCGGGCGGTGGGGGCTGGCCTGACCACCAAGGTGAGCGCCAGCGTGGGGACCGGCGCCCATACTCCGGACCTGGCCGGGGAACTGGAGAAGGTGCGGTTGGCGGTGGAGGCGGGCACGGATGCGATCATGGATTTGAGCGACGCGGGGGACATCGATGCCACCCGGCTGGCCATCCTGGGCGCCTCCCCGGTGCCGGTGGGCACGCTGCCCTTCTACCAGGCGGCGGCCCAGGCCGCCCGGACGCGGGGCAGCCACCGGGAGGCCACCCCGGCCCAGATGTTCGCGACGCTGGAGCGGCAGGCCGCCGACGGGGTGGACTTCGTGGCCCTCCACGCGGCCCTGAGCCGCGAGGTGTTGGCGGTGCAGGAGGCGGCGGGGCGCCTGGTTCCCGAGGTGAGCTACGGGGGCAGCCGGCTGGCGGAGTGGATGCGCCACCACGATGCCGAGAACCCCTATCACGCGGAATTCGACCGGGTGCTGGAGATCGCGCGGCGGCACGATCTGGTGCTGGCCCTGGCCGACGCCTGCCGGCCGGGCTGCCTGGCCGATTCCCTGGACCGGGCCCAGGTCCAGGAGTTGGTGGTGATGGGGGAACTGGCCGAACGCTCGCGGCGCGCCGGGGTGCAGGTGCTGCTGAAGGGGCCGGGGCATGTGCCGCTGCACCACCTGCGGGCCACGGTGCAGCTGGCCAAGAAGCTTTCCGGCGCCGCCCCCTACTTCGTCTTCGGTCCCTTGGCCACGGACGTGGCGGCAGGCTACGACCATATCGCCGCCGCCATCGGCGGGGCGGTGGCCGCGGCGGCCGGGGCCGAGTTCCTGTGCTACGTGACGCCGGTGGAGCACCTGGGACTTCCCGACGCCGCGGCGGTGCGCCTGGGGGTGGTGGCGGCCCGGATCGCGGCCCATGCCGCGGACGTGGCCAAGGACGTGTCGGGAGCGCGGGATTGGGATCGGCGCATGTCCGAGGCCCGCAAGCGGCTGGACTGGGAGGAGCAGCTGCGCTTGGCCATCGACCCGGAGCAGGCCCGCCGGGTCCGGCTTCGGCACAACCCCAAGGGAGCCGAGGCCTGCAGCATGTGCGGCAGCTATTGCGCCATGAAGGTGGTCGGCGAGTATCTGGGCGCACCGGAGGATCCCATATGTTGAGGGGGTGGCGTTGATGACGCAGTTGGAGAGTGCCAGGGCCGGCGTGGCGACCCCGGCCATGGCCCGGGTGGCGGAGCGGGAGGGGGTGCCGGTGGAGACGGTCCTGGCCGGCGTGGCCGCGGGGGAGATCGTGATCCCCTGCAACCTGCGCCGGCGGGGGCTCGATCCTTGCGGCTTCGGACGCGGCCTTCGGACCAAGGTCAACGCCAGCATCGGGATGTCCCAGGATCGGGCCGACCCGGGGGGGGAGGAGGAGAAGCTGGCCGCCGCGCTGGAGGCCGGAGCGGACGCCATCATGGACCTTTCCAGCGGCGGGGACATCGGCGGCATGCGCCGGCGGACCCTGGCCTTGGCCCCGGTGCCGGTGGGCACCGTGCCCGTCTACCAGGCGGCCAAGGAGGCCATCGAGGAGCGGGGCGGCATCGTGGAGCTCACGGCGGAGGACCTGTTCGCGGCCATGGAGGAGCAGGCGGCGGACGGCGTGGACTTCATGGCCGTGCATTGCGCCCTGAACCGCCAGGTGCTGGAGCGGCTGCGCCAGCAGGGGCGGGTAACCGACATCGTGAGCCGGGGAGGCGCCTTTCTCACCGGCTGGATGCTGCACAACGACCGGGAGAACCCGCTTTATGCCGAGTTCGACCGGGTGCTGGACATCGCGCGCCGCTGGGACGTGACCCTGAGCATCGGCGACGCCATCCGTCCGGGCTGCCTGGCGGACTCCCTGGACCGCGCGCAGGTGCAGGGCCTGCTGCTGGTGGGAGAGCTGGTGGAGCGTGCCCGGGCGGCGGGGGTGCAGGTGATGGTGGAAGGGCCGGGGCACGTGCCCCTGGACGAGATCGAGACCACCATCCGGCTGGAGAAGGAGCTTTGCCATGGTGCCCCCTACTTCGTCCTGGGGACCTTGGTCACCGACGTGTGCCCCGGGTACGACCACATCACGGCCGCCATCGGCGGGGCGGTATCCGCCATGGCGGGGGCCGACTTCATCTGCTACGTCACCCCGGCGGAGCACTTGGGGCTGCCCGACGTGGCGGACGTCCGGGACGGGGTGGTGGCGGCCAGGATCGCCGCCCACGCCGGCGACGTGGCCAAGGGGGTGCGGGGAGCCGACGGCTGGGACCGCGCCATCTCGGCGGCCCGCCGGGAGGGCGACCGGGCGGCCCAGCAGGCCTTGGCGGTGTTCCCGCCGGAGGCCCGGGCGCAGGCGGACTAACTTGGCGGAGCGGGACCGCTGGGAGGCCACGGCGGCGCGCTACCACGTCCTGGCGCCGCGCCTGACCGTGTACCGGGAGACCAATCGCCGCCTGGTGGAGTGGGCCGGGCTGGCCCCCGGGTTGCGGGTGGTGGACCTGGCCTGCGGCACCGGCCTCACCAGCGCGGCCATCTGGGCGGCCGAGCCGCGCCTGGCCGCCCTGTACGCCGTGGACTTCTCCCCCGCCATGCTGCGCTCGGCGCGGCGGCGTCTGGCGGATCTGCCGGTGCGCTGGGTAGAGGCCGACGCGGCGGATTTCGCCCGGCACCTGGCGGAGCCGGTGGACCGCATCGTGACCAACTCCGCCTTCTGGTTGTTTCCGCCGGCGGCCGTGGCGGAGGGATACCGGGCGCTGGTCCCCGGGGGCAGCTGGGTCTGCAACATCCCCGACCAGGATTTCGATTTCGGGGACGGCAATGGTTCCGCCTTGCGGGAGCTGGTCAACCGGGCGGTGCGGCGCTTGCCCGCGCTGGGAGCCGCGGCGGTGCATGACGCGCCGCCGCAGTGGAGCTTGCAGGTGGTCCGGGAGCGGGCCGAGGGCTGCGGTTTCCGGGTGGAGCGCCACGGGGTGCAAGCCATCCGCCTGACCCCTCAGGACATCCTGGACTTCTACCGGCTGCCCAAGTTCTGCCGCGGCCGGCTGCCTACCGGCATGCCTTACCGCCTCGGGGCGCGGTTGTTGCGCCAGGCGCTGCGGGAGGCGGTGCCGGCGCAGGGCGTGGAGTGGCGCTGGGCGCTGTTCCGGCTGGTGCGGCCCCGCTGAGGAAGCGGGCTGGCCGGGAGGCGCGGCGCGCCGGTCAGGGGGCGCGGCGGCTTCCCTGGGGTCGGCCTGGCGGGAGCGCGGCCGGGATCCGAGGCCGTAATCGAAAAACCCCGGATGCTCGATATTGTGAGCAGGGGATCACCGCAGGCGGGAAGCCCTGAGCGGCACCCGCTCCGGGGACGGCGCTCTCCCAGGTGGTCGCGGGAATCCCCTCGGCATGCGGCGCGCGCGTCACGGACGCCGGAGGCATGGCCCGGGAATTTCGCCTCGCTTGCGTGCGGAGGGAGGATTTTTCCCGCCGCGACCAGAAAACTAGCGGGAAGCTCCGAAGTACGGGGGGGAATCTGCCGCGTGCAAGCACCCAAGGTGCGTGCCGAGTTCCTGAACCCGTTCATCAAGGCGGCCTCGCAGGTGCTGGCCAGCGAGGTGCAGGCCCAGGTGCAGAAGGGGACGGTGTCCTACCGGGAGTTCTACTTCACCCTGCAGGACGTCTCGGTGAGCATCGGGGTGACCGGCAAGGTGGAGGGGACCGTGCTCTACGGCATGGCTGAACACACCGCCAAGGGCATCGCCGCGGCGATGCTGGGGCAGAACGTGCCCCTGTTCGACCATCTGGCGGAGAGCGCCATCGCCGAGCTGGGCAACATGATCACCGGACTGGCCAGCGGGGAACTGGAGGCGGCGGGGTATTCCTGCACCATCTCGCCCCCCACGGTGATCACCGGCCGGGGCACCATCATCTCCACCTTGAACATCCAGGGCATCCTGCTGCCGCTCATCACCCAGTACGGGCCCTTGGAGATCACCCTGGCCTTGCAGGAGAAGGTGCTGCGCTGACGCGGCGATAGACGGCGTCCGAGGCTGCGCAAGGGCGGCCGATGCCGCCACAGGTATGCCAGCCGCGTATTCGAAGCCAGGCGGAGGTTTCCTCCCGACCCCACCTGTGCTATAGTAGCCGCAATCGCATAAGGAAAAGCCATGCGCGGGAGGAGTACCTCCGCCGCCGAGGCTGCAGCGAGCCGGTGAGGGTGGAAGACCGGCGCCGAGGACGGGGGGAATGGGCCCGCAAGCTGCAGACCGAATCCGTCCAGTAGGCTCTGCCGGCACTTCCCCCGTTAACTTGGGAAGGAGATATCGGAGCGCAGCGCTCCCGTATCTTGCCGAGCGGGGCCTTCGGCCCAAGCGGGGTGGCACCGCGGAAGTCATGACTTTCGTCCCTGGAGGGACGGAAGTTTTTTGATTCCGAACGGAGGTGGGGCGGATGCTATCCCAGGAAGAGTTCATGCGCCGGGCGAGGGAGGCCAACGTCGTTCCCTTGGTGCGGGAGTTCAGCCCCCAGGAGGAGACGCCCCTGTCCCTGTACCGGCGTCTCGCGACCGAGCCGTACAGCTTTCTCCTGGAAAGCGTGGAGGGGGAGGAGCGCATCGCCCGCTACTCCTTCCTGGGGAGCGATCCCTTCCTGATCTTTCGCAGCCGGGGCGAGCGGGTGGAGCTGGAGCGCGACGGGGCGGTGACGGTCCGGGAGGGCAACCCGCTGGAGATCCTGCGGGAGGTGCTGGCGGGCTTCAGCGGTGCCGCCCTGCCGGAGCTGCCCCGCTTCTGGGGCGGCGCCGTCGGCTATCTGGGGTACGATCTGGTGCGCTTCGTGGAGCGGCTGCCCGCGCCGCCCCCCGACGACCTGGAGCTTCCCGACAGCGTGCTGATCTTCCCGCGCCGGGTGTTCATCTTCGACCACCTGGAGCACCGGGCCTGGAGCGTGGCCCTGGCGCCGGTGGAGGGCGATCCGGCGGCGGCCTACCGCCGGGCTCTGGACCTCCTGGACGCCCCCCTGGGCCCTGCGGCGGTGCCCCCGGCCGCCGCGGCGGGCGGCGCGGTCGTGTCCCCGGTGAGCCGGGAGCGCTTCGGGTCCTGGGTGGCGCGGGCCAAGGAATACATCCGCGCCGGGGACATCTTCCAGGTGGTGCTGTCCCACCGCCTGGAGGCGCCGACGACGGCCGGGGGGGTGGCGGTGTACCGGCAACTGCGCCGCCTCAACCCCTCCCCCTACATGTTCCTGCTGCACTACCCGGATTTCGAGCTGACCGGAGCATCCCCGGAGATGCTGGTGCGGCTGGAGGAGGGCATGCTGCGGTATCGGCCGCTGGCCGGCACCCGGCCGCGGGACGCCGACCCGGCGGCAGACCGCCGTCTGGAGCAGGACCTCTTGGCCGACGCCAAGGAGCGGGCGGAGCACGTGATGCTGGTGGACCTGGGGCGCAACGACCTGGGACGGGTGTGCGTTCCGGGCAGCGTCCGGGTGACGCAGCTCTTGCAGGTGGAGCGATACTCCCACGTGATGCACCTGGCTTCGGAGGTCGAGGGTCGGCTGGAGCCAGGCCGCAACCCGGTGGATGTCCTGGCCGCCTGCCTGCCCGCCGGCACCCTCTCGGGGGCACCCAAGGTGCGGGCCATGGAGATCATCGACGAGCTGGAGCTCACCCGCCGCGGCCCCTACGGCGGGGCTGTGGGCTACTTCGGCTTCACCGGCAACCTGGACACCTGCATCACCATCCGCACCGTGCTCTTGAAGGGTGGCCAGGCCTACGTCCAGGCGGGGGCGGGCATCGTGGCCGACTCCGATCCGGAGCGGGAGTACCAGGAAACCCTGAACAAGGCCGGCGCGGTGCTCAAGGCCTTGGAGCTGGCGGGAGGGGAACGCCCATGATCCTGGTGATCGACAACTACGACTCCTTCACCTACAACCTGGTGCAGTACCTGGGGGAACTGGGGGCGCAGGTCCAGGTGGTGCGCAACGACGCGGTGACGGTGGAGGAGGTGGAGCGGCGCGCGCCCCGGCGGCTGGTGATCTCCCCGGGACCGTGCACCCCCCGGGAGGCGGGGATCAGCGTGGAGCTGGTGCGCCGCCTGGGGCCCACCACTCCCATCCTGGGGGTCTGCCTGGGCCACCAATGCATCGGGGCCGCCTGCGGGGGCCGCATCGTGCGGGCTCCCCAGGTGATGCACGGCAAGACGTCCTGGATCAGCCACGACGGCCAGGAAATCTACCGCGGCGTGGCGAATCCCTTCGAAGCGACCCGGTACCACTCCCTGGTCATAGATCCGAACTCCCTGCCGGCCGAGCTCGCCGTCACGGCGTGGACGGCGGAGGGGATCATCATGGGGGTGCGCCACCGGTCCTGGCCGGTGGAGGGGGTGCAGTTCCACCCCGAGTCCATCCTGACCCGGGAGGGGAAGCAGATCCTGCGAAATTTCCTGGAGGGGGGAGCGCGATGATCAAGGAGGCGATCGCCAAGACCGTGGTGGGGCTCAACCTCACCCGGCAGGAGGCCGCCGCGGCGATGAACGAGATCATGGACGGCCAGGCCACGCCGGCCCAGATCGCGGGGTTTCTGACCGCCCTGCGGGTGAAGGGGGAGACGGTGGAGGAGATCACCGGCTGCGCCGAGGCCATGCGCGCCCACGCCGTCCGGGTGGAGACCCACCGGCACCCGCTGGTGGACACCTGCGGCACCGGCGGCGACGGCGCGGGCACCTTCAACGTGTCCACCGCCGCCGCCCTGGCGGTGGCCGGGGCCGGGGTGGCGGTGGCCAAGCACGGCAACCGGGCCGCCTCCAGCCGCTGCGGCTCCGCGGACGTGCTGGAGGCCCTGGGGGTGCGGGTGGACCTGCCGCCGGAGCGCATGGGGCAGTGCATCGACGAGGTGGGGATCGGCTTCCTGTTCGCGCCGCTGCTGCACACCTCCATGAAGCACGCGGCGGGACCCCGAAAGGAGCTGGGCATCCGCACCATCTTCAACCTGCTGGGTCCCCTGACCAACCCGGCCGGGGCCGACCGCCAGTTGGTGGGGGTTTTCGCGCCGGAGTACACCGAACCCCTGGCCCAGGTGCTGCGCGCCCTGGGCTCCAGGCGGGTGCTGGTGGTGCATGGGGCGGGGGGGCTGGACGAGATCTCCGTGGTGGGATCCAGCCAGTTCTCGGAGCTCAAGGACGGCGAGGTGAGCACCTACCAGTTCGCGCCGGACCAGGTCGGGATGCGCCTCTACCGGGTGGAGGACCTGGCCGGAGGCACGCCCGAGGAGAACGCCGCCCACGTCCAGGGGGTGCTGGACGGGGAGCGGGGGGCGCGCCGAGACATCACCCTGCTGAACGCCGCGGCGGCCCTGTGGATGTCCGGGGCGGTCAACGACCTGGAGGAGGGCTTAAGCTTCGCGGCGGAGAGCCTGGACTCGGGGGCGGCGAGGCGCAAGCTGGAGCAGCTGCGGGAGTTCACCCGGCGCCCATGAGGGTCTACCTGGACCAGATCCTGGCGGCGGTGGCCGAGCAGGTGGCGCAAGACCGCGCACTGCTGCCGGCGCAGCGGCTGCAGGGGGAGCTGGCCGAGCTGCCCCCGCCGCGGGACTTCCGGGGGGCGCTGGCGCGGCCGGGCACGGTGGGCGTAATCGCCGAGATCAAGCGGGCGTCGCCCTCCCGGGGAGAACTGGCCCCCGACCTGGACCCGGCGGCCCTGGCCCGCACCTATGAGGCCCATGGGGCGGCGGCGGTGTCGGTGCTGACGGAGCCCCGCTACTTCCAGGCCAAGGCGGGGGACCTGCCGGCGGTGCGCGCAGCATGCACCCTGCCGCTCCTGTACAAGGGATTCGTGCTGGATCCCTACCAGTTGCTGCAGGCGCGGCACACGGGCGCCGACGCGGTGCTGCTGATCGTGGCGGTGCTGGGCGACCGGCTGGGGCGGTTCCTGGAGCAGGCGGACCGGCTGGGACTGGCGTGCCTGGTGGAGGTGCACCGGGAGGAGGAGCTGGCGGCGGCCCTGGCGGCGGGGGCGGAGCTGATCGGGATCAACAACCGGGATCTCGCCACCTTCCACACCGATCCGCAAACGGCGCAGCGGCTGATCCCGCGTCTGCCGGAGGGGTGCGTGGGGGTGGCCGAGAGCGGCATCCGCCATCGCGCGGACGTCCTGGCGGCGGCGGCGGCGGGGGCGCGGGCGGTGCTGGTGGGGGAGGCCCTGGTGACCGATCCCGACCCGGGGGCCAAACTGGAGGAATTGCGCGGTGTGGATCAAGATTTGCGGCATCCGTGATCCCGCGGCGGCCGGGGCGGCGGCCGGGCTGGCGGTGGACGCCGTGGGCTTCGTCTTCGCGGCCAGTCCGCGCCGGGTGTCGGCGCGCCGGGCCCGGGAGCTGGGGGCCCTCCTGCCGCCGGGTACCCTGCGGGTGGGGGTGTTCCGGGGAGCCTCCCCGGAACAGGTGCGCCGCACGGCCGACCGGGCCGGGCTGAACGCGGTGCAGCTGCACGACCCGTGGGAGGAGGCGGCGGTGGCCAAGCTGCGGGAGGAGGGCTGGCGGGTGATCCGGGCACTGGTTCTGGCCCCCGGGGAGGCGCCGCCGCCGGTGCCGGAGCAGGCCGACTACCTCCTGGCGGACAGCCGCTCCCCCGGCTCCGGGCAGCGCGCCGACTGGGCGGCGGCCGGGAGGCTGGCGGCGGGCGCAGTGCCGCTGATCCTGGCGGGCGGCCTGACCCCGGATAATCTGGGGGCGGCCCTGGCGGCGGTGGCGCCCTTCGGGGTGGACGTGTCCAGCGGGGTGGAGCGGGGGGGACGCAAGGATCCGGAGCTGATGCGGCGCTTCGTGGCCGCGGCGAGGGGGTGGGGGCAGTGATGAACATGCCGGACGAGGGCGGCCATTTCGGTACCTGGGGGGGGCGCTTCGTCCCCGAGACCCTGATGCACGCCCTGGAGGAGTTGGCGGCGGCCTACCGGGAGGTGCAAGACGACCCCGCCTTTCAGGCGGAGCTGGTGCACTACCTGACCCAATATTCCGGTCGGCCCACCCCGTTGTATCTGGCGCGGCGGCTGACCCGGGAGTTGGGCGGGGCGACCGTCTACCTGAAGCGCGAGGACCTGAACCACACCGGGGCCCACAAGATCAACAACACCCTGGGCCAGGCCCTGCTGACCCGGCGGCTGGGGAAAAAGCGGGTCATCGCCGAGACGGGAGCCGGCCAGCACGGGGTGGCCACCGCCACGGCGGCCGCCCTCTTCGGGCTGGAGTGCGAGGTGTACATGGGCGAGGAGGACATGCGCCGCCAGGCCCTGAACGTGTTCCGCATGCGTCTCTTGGGGGCGAAGGTGACCGAGGTGGCCTCGGGGTCGCGCACCTTGAAGGACGCCATCAACGAGGCCCTGCGGGACTGGGTGACCAACGTGGAGACCACCCACTACATCATCGGTTCGGTGGTGGGACCCCACCCGTACCCTGGGATAGTGAGGGACTTCCAGTCGGTCATCGGTCAAGAGACCCGGGAGCAGCTGCTGGCCCAGGAGGGGCGCCTGCCCGATCTGCTGCTGGCCTGCGTGGGGGGCGGCTCCAACGCCATGGGGATGTTCTACCCCTTCCGGGAGGACCAAGCGGTGCGCCTGGTGGGGGTGGAGGCGGCGGGGGAGGGGATCGAGACGGGGCGCCACGGCGCCTCCCTGGCGGCGGGCAGCCCCGGGGTGCTGCACGGCTCCTTGAGCTTCGTGCTCCAGGACGAGGACGGCCAGATCACCCCGGCCCACTCCATCTCCGCCGGCCTGGACTACCCCGGGGTGGGGCCGGAGCACGCCTGGTTCAAGGAGACGGGGCGGGCCAGCTACCTGGCGGTGACTGACCGGGAGGCCCTGGAGGGGTTCCAGCTGCTGGCGCGCACCGAGGGGATCCTGCCGGCCCTGGAGAGCGCCCACGCCCTGGCGGTGCTGCCCCGCCTGGCTCGGGAGGTGGGGCCGCAGGGCATCATCGTGGTGTGCCTGTCGGGAAGGGGCGACAAGGACGTGGAGACGGTGGCCGCCGCCTTGGGGGAGGGAGCGCGATGAGCCGGGTGGACGATGCCTTTCGGGAGCTGAAAGGCCGGGGCATGAAGGCCCTGATCCCCTACGTGACGGCGGGGGATCCGGACTTGGACTACACCGAGCGGCTGGTCCGGACCCTGGCCGAGGCGGGGGCGGACCTGATCGAGCTGGGGATACCCTTCTCGGATCCCCTGGCCGACGGCCCGGTGATCCAGCGGGCCTCCGCCCGTGCCCTGGCCAACGGGGTGCGGGTGGCGGACATCCTGGGGGCGGCGCGGCGCATCACCGAGCGCGTCTCGGTGCCCCTGCTCCTCATGACCTACTACAACCCGGTGTACCACCTGGGGCTGGGGACCTTCTGCGGGGCCGCCGCCCATGCCGGGGTGGCGGGACTCCTGGTGCCGGACCTGCCCCTGGAGGAGTGCGAGCCGCTGCGGATCCAGTGCGAGCGCCACGGCCTGGACCTGATCCAGTTCCTGGCCCCCACCAGCACCCCGGAGCGCATCCGGCGCATCCTGGCGGTTTCCCGCGGCTTCGCCTACTGCGTCTCGGTGACCGGGGTTACCGGCGCCCAGGTGTGTCTGGCCGACCAGGCCGCGGCCCTCTTGCGCAAGATCCCGCCGGAGAACCCGGTCCCCCTGGCCCTGGGTTTCGGCATCGCCACCGCCGAGCAGGCGCGGGAGGCGGCGCGACTGGCCGACGCGGTGGTGGTGGGCAGCGCGCTGGTCCGCCGGGTGGAGGAGGCCGGAGCCGGGCGCGAGGGCCTGGCGGCGGCCGCCGCGTTGGTGCGGGAGCTGGCGACGGCGGTGCACGCAAGCTGAGCGGCTTTCCGGAGGTCCTCGCCCTGGAGGACGTCACCCTGGAGCTGGGGGGCCGACAGGTGCTGGAGGAGGTCAGCCTGCGGGTTTGCCGCGGTGAGCAATGGGCGGTTCTCGGAGCCAACG
>JAJZIM010000053.1 GCA_021810565.1 Bacillota bacterium | reverse complement strand
GCTTGACCTCCTTCACTAATATGGTCCCGGTGGGAAACTGCTCGGCGGCCACCGGCAGCTTGCCGTCCCGGAACCACCGCCAGGCCGTGCGGTAACTCACTCCCTGCTCCTTGGCCCACTGACTCAGCTTCATGGTATCATCTTAATATACTATGTACAGCTTGTCAATAAAGTCGTGAGCAGTTGCCAACCCTTCGCCCATTCGCAGGCGGAGAAGGAGCGCATCGACTGGGAGCGCACGGCCCAGAACCGGCGCCTGGCGGAGGAGGGCCGCACCGAGCGCACTCGGGAGGAGCGGGAGGCGCTGCGGCCGGCCGTCGGCGTGTGGGTGTCCCGGTCCCCGGTGCTCATCCCCAAAGGGGCCGACTGGTGGATCCCCGGGCCCTTCGAGAAGCGGGGGGTTATCCGGGGCAAGGCCGAGGACCGACGGCTCGCGGAACCGGACCTGGGGGTGGGCACCTTCGGCCTGAACGCAGCATCCACCGTGGGGGCGGCCTGGCGGGGCCGGCGCTGCATCGGGATCAAGACCATCCGGCATGCCCGGGAGAGCGAGAAGCGGGAGAAGACCCTGCGGAAGGTGGCCCAAAGGCAGCGCCAATCCGGAAAGCCCGTCAAGGGTGAGCGCTCCAACCACCAGATTTGGAACTACATCCGCAACCTGGACGACGCCCTGGCCTGGCAGATCGTCGCACGGATCGTTTCCTGGGCGGTGCTCCTAGGCCTTCAGGTGCTGGTCTTCGAGCACCTGCGGCCCTACCGGCCGGCGCTGGACCTTTCCTGGAGCCGTCGGGTGAACCGCAAGCACTCCTATTGGCTGCGCGGAAAGGTGGTGAAGTTCGCGAGGGGCCTGGCCCTGATCCACGGCATTCTGGTGGTGGAAAGAAACCCGGCCTGGACCAGTCGAGCCTGTCCGAAGTGCCACCGCCCGGCGGAGAGGTTCTCCCCCGGCGGTACCGGCTATCCCAGCCGGCTAGCTTGCGGGCACTGCCCTGCCCCCGGCCTTGCCGGCCTGAGGCATGGGGATGCGAACATGGCGGCGGCCTTGAACCTCAAGCGAAAGTGGGCCCGGACCTTCCGGTATCCCACGAAGGAAGAGGTCAAGGCGGCGGCTGAACCAAGACGCGCCGGAAACGGCGGCGCAGCTTCGGGAGCCAACGACCAAGCGGCGGATGCTCCCGGAGCCCAAGGCCCTTGTCGTGGGGCTGGTAATACCCATACGGCCGCTTAACGGGCGGCCGAGGCGCTGGCGCCGTGAGAACGGTGCGGATGCTTGCCTCCAGAGGCACGACGCGACTTCCTGCGGGTTGCCGATCCGAACTGGCGCACCGGAGGATCGGCCCGGAAACGGTCCCCGCGCAGGGACGGCACGAACGACTGTCGGTCCGCTTTCAGGCCTTGCCGGCCTGAGGCATGGCAACGGTTGACACCACTACCTCGGCGTGACGGTGACGGATCCCACCTATCAGAAAAGGAAGCGCGGGAAGCACGTACGGAGCGACTGGGGCGTGTGGTCCGGAGGCTGCGGGCCGAAAGGGCCCGTGGTCGGATGCCTCAGGCCGGCAAGGCTGAAGCGGATGGCCGCGGCGCGGCACCTATCCGAGCTCCTGCCGGACAAGGCCCGTCCGGTGATGGTTTCGCCGCGGTACCGGGTTGCTACACCCCGGCGCGAACGGTCGGAAAAACTGTTCGCCCGGCCTGCGTGGGAAAAAGCTATGCTTTCAGGACCGGTCTTGACCTGTTGGACTTTCCAACGATGGTCTTATACGCGACCGACTGCAGCATTTGCACGCTGCCTCAGGCGGCGCGGAGGTCATGGCGGATAGGCCAGGAGGCGCCCGTGCGAGTGTACTTCCTGGACCGGAAAGGCGCGATGCAGGAAACCGGCCTACGGTTCATGGAGGCCAAGATGGACGCCGCCATGGGGATCGAGGGGCGGTTCTCCTCGGAGGGCCTGCGGGCCATGGGTGGTGCAAAGTACCCCGCCAGGGCCGTCCTGCGAGGTCTGAAGGGCATAGACGGCACGGAGGCCATCTGGAGTCGGATGTGTCAACAGGCCGAGGCGCTGGTAGAGAATGATAATGAAACGGCAGGCTGCTGATCCGGAGAAGCCAGTCGGGGTGCCCCGGCAGGCGTTCTTCCGGGAGAGGCGGATTGGCCGAAAGAAGGATGGTCCCCTGGTCGAAGGACAGGGTGCATTTGGTTTATTGCAGAATCTGGTGAGTTGAAAATGGGCGGCCCGCGGGACGCCCTCTCTTTTCATGGAGTTTTAACTGCTGTAGAATGGGAGGCGAAGAGGTGATTGCTGTGAAAGCAGAGGACCTTCTGGGTGAAGTGGCCAAGTTGGCCCCGAACGAGCGGGGGCGTTTTGCCCGCTTGCTCCTCCAAGAGTACGGGGAGGAGTTTGAAGAGGTCGGGTGGCTTTTGATAGCGGAATCTGCCTTTGACCTTTGGGACAACCAGGAGGATGCGGCGTATGACCACTATCCAACCAGGTAACGTGGTGTTAGTTCCGTTTCCTTTCACTGATTTGTCCGGGCAAAAGAAGCGCCCGGCAGTGGTGCTTGCGGTTGTGCAGGACGACCTAATCGTAGCGGCTATTACCGGTAATATCGGCAGGAGATCTAGTTTCGAATACCTGATACGAGGTTGGCGGGCAGCTGGTCTTTTGAGACCTTCCGCAGTAATACCAGGCAAATTGTTCACTATCCACCGGGGAAAAATCAAAATGGTGGTGGGTAGTCTGTCGGCGGGTGAACTAGATGAGGTGCGGGGGCTTGTAAAGGCCTTTTTTCATGAGGGCCATATAGTGGACTTCCGCAGTTTTCGCCCAGCTATTTCCTATCTGGGCTGGCGCCGGTTAGCCTATCTACCACCGTCTTCTGCGAGCGGGCTTGTGGACCTTGGAGTCGGTGTGGCGCGTGGTTCTCCTGGGGTCGGTCGTCACCTTGCTACCTCACGGCGGCATCGTCCCTCTGGCCCTCGATGACGCCCTGTTCCATAAGACGGGTCCCAAGGTGATATGGTGCGGGCATCTTCAGGGCCGCGGTGCGCTCCACCATCCGGAAGCTGGTCTATGCCCGAGGACTGAACGCCGTGGTCCCGGCCTTGCCGGTTCAGCCGCCCTGGGGCGGGAAGCCCCTGGCTCTCCCCATCAGCTGCCGGCTCCACCGCAAGGGCGCAGCACGCACCTATGGGGAACTGGCCGAGGATATGCTTCGAGGGGTGGTCCGATGGCTGCCGGAAAAGTACCGGTGCAAACTGGTCTGTGACGGTGCCTATAGCGCCCTGGCGGAAGCGGATCTGCCGCGGTGCCCTCTCACTTCCCTCATGCCTCCTTGCTGTCCTGCTTTCGGAGCTCGTCATGGGTGGCCGCCGGCGCCGTATCCGCCCCTCCAGACCAGGCGGCGTGCAGCGCGGACGGCGGGCTGAACCGCTCGGATGCGGCGTGGAAGGAGCGGGTCCGCAGCGGAACGCCATCCTTGACTATCTGAACTAGATCCGTTAGACTAAGTCAAGGGGGTGGGGCGTTGTGTCCAAGGTGGTCAACGTTCATGATGCCAAGACCCACTTGTCGCGGCTGTTGGAGGAGGTGCGCGCCGGCAAGGAAATCATCCTGGCCAAAGGCGGAAAGCCGTATGCCAAACTGTCGCCCATCGATGCCCTCCGGCGGCCTTTGGGGTTCGTTCCAGGGCGGTTGACGGAGGATTTCTTCGCCTCGCTGCCCGAGGAGGAGCTCAAGGGATGGGAATGAAGCTGCTGTTGGACACTCACACCCTGCTTTGGGCCTTGATGGAACCTGATCAGTTGTCGCCGGTGGCCCTGCGGGCCGTCGAAGATGGGCGCAACACGCTTCTGGTTTCTGCCGCCTCGGCGTGGGAAATCGCCACGAAGCATCGTTTGGGGCGGCTGCCCTTGGCCGGGGCGGTCGTTCCCGCCTTTTCGCGGCACCTGAAGACCCTGGGAGCGGACGAGCTGCCGATCTCCCTGGAGCATGCTTTGCTGGCGGGCAGTCTCCGGACGGAGCACCGCGATCCCTTTGACCGAATGCTGGCCGCCCAGGCGCTCATAGAGGGCACCCCCTTGGTGAGCAACGACCGGATATTCGACGATTTATCCGTTCCCGTGTTGTGGTAGCCGCTGCACCGTCGATCCTTCGGAACATGGCTGCCCCGCCGGCCAGGGAACATGCCGGCGGTCGGCGTCCCGAACCGCCGCCGCCCCGGGGAAGCTGCCCTGAACCTGGGTGCCCCCCGCCCGGACCGCAAGTCCTACGCCCGACTCCGCTCCACCGCCCCGACCGGGATCTGATCTCCACCGGTCCGGCCCTCTCGGGACGCCACCTTTTGTTCCGGATCGGCGATCAGGGGCGGCATACCTGCCGTCCACCCGCCGGCTGGGCGACATCGGCGGCTACCTGTGCCGCGCCCCGGTGTGCACCCCGGCCTTCCGGCAGCACGGCGGCACGGCCGTCCGGGCGGGTCCCCGGTGGCGGGAGGCGCAGCGTGGAAGGCGAACCTGGCCCGGGCCACCCTCACGGCCATGGGGATGCGCCGCGGCCGGGCGTTGGGCCGGCTGTCCCTGCTTCCGACGGTCCGCTTCCCGCCCCCCTGCCGGTCGGTGGTGGCCGTCGCAGCTGCCCGATAAGCCGCAGGCTTATCCTTTGGGAGTAGCCCTTTGGGGCCTTCCGGGCGGCGCTTCGCCGGCGTTTAATCATCTTAGGCGGTCCCGCGGAGGTGCACTGCGGCATGGCCGATCAGGAAGGCTGCGTGGTGATCCGACACCGGCGCGTCATTGGCTGGAGCCCCCCGGCCCGGCACCTTTTGGGCCTTCCCCCCGAAGCGGTCTTGGGAGCCGAGTGCGCCGCGGTCCTCGGCTGCGCCGCCCCGGCCCTGGAGGGCGGCTGCCCCTTGGAGCGCCCCTCCTCCGACTCCTTCCCCCTCGTCTGGCGGGACGAGCGCGGCAGGCCGGTGCCCCTCACGGCGCGGGTCGCCCTCCGGGAGGCCGACGGCACGACAGCGGTGCTCATCGCCCCGGCGCCCCCCCACCGGCGCTCCCCGGCCTCCGACCTGGACCCTTTTTTGGCCGAGGCCCTGGCGGTCACCGGCGCCGAAGCCGCCGAGGTCTTCCTGCGCGTCCCGGACGAGGCGCTCACCTTGGCCGCCTTCCGGGGCCTTTTCCCCCGCGCCTTTCGCCAGATCACCCGTTTCCCTTTCGGCGAAGGCTACCCGGGGCTGGTGGCGGCCACCGCCCGACCGCTCATGGCGGCGGACGCGGTGCATGACCCACGCTACCTGCGCCGCGTTGTCCAGGCCCACGGCTTTCGCTACTACCTGTGCGTGCCCATCCCGGCGGTGCGGGGCGTCGCCGGGAGCCTGCACGTGGCCGCCCGTCGGGACCCCCAGACGGTCCTCCCCCACCTGACCACCCTGGAGCGCCTGGCCGACCACCTGGGGGAGCACCTGGAGTTGAGGCGCCGCCGGCTGGGCGACCTCGCCGCCGCGGTCCTGCCCGGGGAAGCCGACCCCGCGGGCAGGGAACTTCGCCCACCGGATCGGGCCATGGGTTCGGGTTCCCTGGACCGCCATGCCTTCGCCCTGGCCCCCGCCGCCGTCCTTCCCGCCGCCCCGGCGCCGGTCCGGGCCCCCTTGGAGCTTTTCTGCCTGGGGCCCTTCCAGATGCGCCAGCAGGGGACCGTTCTCGATCCCGGCCTCCTGGGCCGGCGCCGCGCCCTGGCGGTGCTGCAGATCCTCCTGACCCGCTACGGATCCCCCGTGCATCGAGAGGAGTTGGCCGAGGCACTGTGGCCCCAGGGGCCCCCTGCCGACGCCGCGGCCCTGCTCAAGGTGGCGGTGCATTACCTGCGCCGCGGGCTCGCGACGGGGCTTGGCGCTGCGCCGGAATACATCCTGACCCAGGGCCCCTCCTACGCCTTCAACGCCGCCGCGCCGCACCATTTCGACGTGGCGGATTTCCAGGAGCAGCTGCTGCGGGCCCGCCGGTCCGCCGCCCAGGGGGACACGGCGGCGGCCGCCGACGCCTACCGCCGCGCCATCGCCTGCTACCGCGGCGATTTCCTGGCCGACGAACCCTACGCCGAGTGGAGCCTCTCCCGCCGGGAGGAGCTGGCCCAGCTGTACCTGACGGCGCTTTCCGAGGCGACCGACCTCTTCCAACGGGGCGGCGCCTGGGAGGAGTCCTTGCGTTGCTGCCGAGTGGCCCTGGCCCGGGATCCCTGCCGGGAAGATTTCCACCGCGCGCTGATGCAGTTGCTGTGGCGCTTGGGCCGACGCGCCGAGGCCTTGCGCCAATACCGGGAGTGCGCCGCCGTGCTGGATCGGGAGCTGGGCGTCGACCCCGACCCGGCCACCCAGGCCCTCGGCCGCCGGATCGCCGCCTCCCCCTGATCCCTCGAACCTCGCCGCCTGTCTTCCCCTTAGGCTGCCCGGGCGACTCGCCCGGGCGGTTTTTTTTGCGTAACCGCGGCGGAACCTCCCCGGGTTATGCTGGTGTCGGCACCGCGGCGAACCGCAGGAAGCGGCAGGGAAAGGCAGGCCCGCGGTCGAAATTTCAAACTATTGGCCCAACGGTGTCGTCAGGAGAGGAGGAAGGCCCATGCCCGCGTCCAAAGGTCCCTGGAGCCAATGGCTGCGCTATCTCTCCCCCGCCCGCCCTCAGGCCGGCGGCTGGAGCGAGCTCAACCCCCGCGGCCGGGACTGGGAGTATCTGTATCGCCAGCGCTGGCAACACGACAAGGTGGTGCGCTCCACCCACGGCGTCAACTGCACCGGCGGCTGCAGTTGGCAAGTGTACGTCAAGGACGGGATCATCACCTGGGAGACCCAGCAGACGGACTATCCCTCCAACGGCCCCGACGAGCCGGAATACGAACCGCGGGGCTGCCAGCGGGGGGCCTCCTTCTCCTGGTACGTGTACAGTCCGCTGCGGGTCAAGCACCCGTACATCCGCGGCGCCCTCTACGAGCTGTGGCGCGCCGCCCTAAAGCGCCACCCCGGCGATCCCGTGGCTGCCTGGGCGGCAATCGTGGGCGACCCGGCCGCCACCCGGCGGTACAAGGCCGCCCGCGGCATGGGCGGACTGGTGCGCATCCCCTGGGAGGAGACCCTGGAGCTCATGGCCGCCGCCCTGGTGCACACCCTGAAGGCCCACGGCCCGGACCGGGTGGCCGGCTTCACCCCCATCCCGGCCATGTCCATGGTCAGCTACGCCTCCGGCGCCCGCTTCCTCTCCCTGCTGGGGGGCGTGCCCCTCAGCTTCTACGACTGGTACGCCGACCTGCCCCCGGCCTCCCCCCAGGTGTGGGGCGAGCAGACCGACGTGTGCGAGAGCGCCGACTGGTTCAACTCCTCCTACCTGATCCTGTGGGGCGCCAACCTGCCCATGACCCGCACCCCCGACGCCCATTTCGCGGCGGAGGCGCGCTACCGGGGCACCAAGGTGGCGGTGGTCAGCCCGGACTACGCGGAGAACGTGAAGTTCGCCGACGAGTGGCTGCCGGTACGCCCGGGCACCGACGGCGCCTTGGCCATGGCCATGACCCATGTAATCCTGCGGGAGTTCTACGTCGAGCACCCCGAGCCATATTTCCAGAATTACGCCCGGCAGTTCACCGACCTGCCCTTTTTGGTCCGCCTCGAGCCCCACGGTGACGGCTGGGTCCCCGGCAGCCTGCTCACGGCGGCCGACCTGGGGGTCGATCACCCCCGGGCCGCTTGGCAGCCCGCCCTCTTCGACCTTAACCGAGCCGGGCCCGCCGTGCCCGGCGGGAGCATCGGGCAGCGTTGGGGCGAGGAGGGCCGGTGGAACCTGAAGCTGGAGGATCCCCAGACGGGAGCGCCCCTGGACCCCGCCCTGACCCTTCTGGGCCGCCACACGGACGTGGTGAGTGTCGCCTTCCCCCGCTTCGACCGGGGGCCCGGAGTGCTGCACCGCGGCGTGCCCGCGGTGTCCCTCCCCGGTCCCGACGGCGCCCCGCGCCTTTTCGCCACCGTGTTCGACCTGCTGTTGGCCCAGACCGGCGTGCCCCGGGGCTTGAGCGGGGAGTACCCCGCCGACTACGACGACCTATCCCCCTACACCCCGGCCTGGCAGGAGCCCATCACCGGCGTGAGCGCCGCGCAGGCCGTGCGCATCGCCCGGGAGTTCGCCCAAAATGCCGCCGCCACCTCCGGCCGCTCCCGGGTGATCATGGGCGCCGGCACCAACCATTGGTACCACAGCGACGTCACCTTCCGGGCCGTGATCAACCTGGTGCTGCTCACGGGCTGCGTGGGACGGGAGGGCGGCGGCTGGACCTACTACGTGGGTCAGGAGAAGGTGCGCACCCTGGCCGGCTTCTCCGCTCTGGCCTTCGCCGCCGACTGGCTCCGCCCGGCCCGGCAGCAGGCCTCCACCCCCTTCTTCTACCTGGCCACCGACCAGTGGCGCTACGAGGAATTCACCCCCGGCGCCCTGCGCTCCCCCCTGGCCGCCCCGCGAGAGGACCTCTCTTTCGCCGACTATTACGCCCTGGCGGCCCGCCGCGGCTGGCTGCCGGCCTACCCCCAGTACGACGCCAACCCCCTGGACCTGGGCGACGACCTGGCCCGCCAAGGGGTGTCCGAGGAGGAGTTGCCCGCTCGCATGGCCCGCCTCCTGGAGGAGGGCACGGTGCACCCGGCCGCCGAGGATCCCGATGCCCCCGCCAATTTCCCCCGCGTCCTCTTCGTGTGGCGCTCTAACCTGCTCGGGGCTTCGAGCAAGGGCCACGAGTACTTCCTCCGCCACTTGTTGGGCACCCGCCACGCGGTGCGCGCCGGGCCGGGCAAGGCGCGAGGGCGCTTGGTGCGCTGGCGCGAGGAGGCGCCCGAGGGCAAGCTGGATCTTTTGATCACTGCGGACTTTCGCCTGTCCGACACCGCCGTGTACTCCGACCTGGTGCTGCCCGCGGCCACCTGGTACGAGAAGCACGACCTGAACACCACCGACCTGCACCCCTTCATGCATCCCTTGAACCCCGCCATCGACCCTCCTTGGGAGGCCCGCTCCGACTGGGACATCTTCCGGGAGCTCGCCCGGGTCTTCTCCCGCCTGGCCACCGGTCAGCTGGGGGTGCGCCACGACCTGGTGGCCGCTCCCCTGGCCCACGACACCCCGGGGGAGGCGGCGCACCTGCCTGGCGCCGCCTCGCAGCCGGTGTACCGCTTGCTACGCCGGGACTATCCCCATCTCTATGAGCAGTTCGTCTCCCTGGGGCCGCTCTTGGCCACCCCCGGCATGGGGGTGAAAGGGGTGTCCTGGTCGGCGAAGGAGGAGACCGAGCTTTTGGCCGCGCAGCTGGGGGTGCACCCGACGGGGGAGCTTTGCCGGGATCGCCCCGACCTGACCGAGGCGCGCCAGGTGGCGGACGCCATCCTCACCCTCTCGGGCGCCTCCAACGGCGCGGTGGCGGTGAAGGGCTGGCGAAGCCTGGAGCGGCCCACGGGGGTGCCCTTGGCGCACCTGGCCGAGGGTCGCGCCGAGGAGCGCTGCACCCTGGCCGACCTCACCGCCCAGCCGCGGCGCGTCATCACCACCCCCGACTGGAGCGGCATCGAGACCGGGGGGCGGCGCTACTCTCCCTACACCCTCAACGTGGAGTGCCTGGTGCCTTGGCGCACCCTCACCGGGCGGCAGCACTGCTACCTGGACCACCCCTGGATGCGCGACTTCGGAGAGCAACTCCCCCTCTACCGCCCGCCCCTGGACTTGACCGCCCACGAGGGCGACCTGGGCTCTGGCCAGGAAGGCCACCGGGAAGTCCTGCTGCGCTTCATCTCACCGCACAACAAGTGGTCCATCCACAGCACCTACGTGGACACCTTGCCCATGCTCACCCTTTTCCGCGGCGGTCCCACCATCTGGCTGAACCACCGGGACGCCGAGCAGATCGGGGTGGCGGACAACGACTGGGTGGAGGTGTTCAACCGCAACGGCGTGGCCGTGGCCCGGGCGGTGGTCTCCCACCGCCTGCCCCGCGGCCTGTCCATCATGTACCACGCCCAGGAGCGAGTGATCAACATGCCCGGCTCGCCGTTGTCGGGCACCCGGGGCGGCTTGCACAACAGCGTCACCAAGGTCTACCTGAAGCCCACCCACCTGATCGGCGGCTGGGCCCAGCTCTCCTACGGCTTCAACTACTACGGTCCCATCGGAACCCAGAAGGACACCCTGGTGATGGTGCGCAGGCTGAAGGAGGTGGCTTGGCTTGCGGATTAAAGCGCAACTGGCCATGGTCATGAACCTGGACAAGTGCATCGGCTGCCACACCTGTTCCGTCACCTGCAAGCACGCCTGGACCAACCGCCGGGGGGTGGAGTACGCCTGGTTCAACAACGTCGAGACCAAGCCCGGCGTGGGCTACCCGAAGCGCTGGGAGGACCAGGAGCATTGGCGGGGCGGCTGGGCCCTGCGCGGCTCCCGCCTGGAGCTCAAGGCGGGCGGGCGGCTGGCCAAACTCCTAACCATCTTCCACAACCCCAACCTGCCGACCGTCGACGATTATTACGACCCCTGGTCCTACGATTATGAGACCCTGGCCGCGGCCCCCCCTTCCCGCCACCAGCCCACGGCCCGCCCCCGCTCGGTGCTGACCGGGGACGCGATGCAGCCGGCGTGGGGTCCCAACTGGGAGGACGACCTGGCGGGGGCCACCGTCACCGGCCCCCAGGATCCAGACCTGGTGGGCGTCGAGGTCGCCTTCGAGTACGAGCGCACCTTCCAGCTTTACCTGCCCCGCATCTGCAACCACTGCCTCAACCCGGCCTGCGTGGCCTCCTGTCCCTCGGGAGCCATGTACAAGCGGGAGGAAGACGGCATCGTGCTGACGGACCAGCAGGCCTGCCGCGGCTGGCGGTTTTGCGTCTCGGGCTGCCCCTACAAGAAGCCCTATTTCAACTGGTCCTCGGGCAAGGCCGAGAAGTGCCTGTTCTGCTACCCCCGGGTGGAGGCCGGCCAGCCCACGGTCTGCGCCGAGTCCTGCGTGGGCCGCATCCGCTACCTGGGGGTGGTCCTGTACGACGCCGACGGTGTGCCCGACGCGGCTGCCGCTCCCGTCGGAGAGTTGGTGGCGCGCCAGCGCGCCCTGTTCCTCGACCCCGCGGACCCGCGCATCGCCGCGCAGGCGGAGGAGGCGGGCGTCCCTCCCGCCTGGATCGCCGCCGCCCGGCGCTCCCCCGTGTACCGGCTGGCGGTGCGCTGGGAGGTGGCCCTGCCGCTGCACCCGGAGTTTCGCACCCTGCCCATGGTCTGGTACGTGCCGCCCCTCTCCCCCCTGGCGGGAGACTCCCCCGGCACCGTGCTGCCCGATACGGCGGCCATGCGCATCCCCCTGGCCTACCTGGCCAACCTGCTGGCCGCCGGGGATCCCTCGCCGGTGCGCCGCGCCCTGGAGCGGCTGGTGGCCGTGCGCCGCCTGATGCGCCGGCTCACCACGGGGGAGCCCTCCGAAGCGTCGTCGGACCTGCCCCCGGACGAGCTGGAGGAGCTGTATCGGCTCCTGGCCCTGGCGAAGCACTCCGAGCGCTTTGTGGTGCCCCCCGCCCACAAGGAGACCGCCGCCGACCTGTTCACCCTGCGGGGCACCGCCGGACTGGACTCGGAAGGGGGGGTGGGCGGATGGGGAGCCGCGCCGTCGCCGCCACGCCGTCCCTGAGCCGGGTCGCCGCTTTTCTCGCCAGCTCCCTCGCCTACCCCGCCGCAGCCCCGGCACCGCCCGCCCCGGATGCCCCGAGCCTACCCTCGCCCATCTCGACCGACTTAGAGCGCTTCGCCGCCTGGCGAAACGCCACCCCGCTGGAGCAGCAGCAAGAGCTGTACGTGGCAAGCTTCGACCTGAACCCCCAGCGCAGCCTGCACCTGACCTACCACCGCCATGCCGACCGTCCGGAGCGCGGCGCCGCCCTGGCCGAACTGGCGCACCGCCTCCGGGAGGCGGGCCGGCCCGCCGTCGGCGAGCTGCCCGACCACCTGCCCCTGCTCCTGGAACTGGCCGCGAAGACGCCGCTGGGGTGGGAGATCCTGCGGGAGTACCGCGCCGAGGTGGCCGTGCTCTCCGGGCGGCTGAGCCGTGCCGACCACCCCTATGCCCCCCTGTTCTCCGCCCTGGGCGCCCTGTTGGAACCGGCCTTGGCCGAAGGAGGTGCGACCAAATGTCTCTGACCGGACAGTTTCTTTGGGTGATCCTGCCATACTTGGCCTTGAGCATCTTCGTGCTGGGGCATCTGTATC
This sequence comes from Bacillota bacterium, assembly GCA_021810565.1. Classification (GTDB taxonomy): domain Bacteria; phylum Bacillota; class Sulfobacillia; order JAJZIM01; family JAJZIM01; genus JAJZIM01. Next base: position 10,060 of record JAJZIM010000053.1, on the reverse strand, counting down.
GCTACGGCTTCAGCCAGTACACCTGGACCGCCCGTTCCAGTGAGTTCCTGGAGAAGCGCCAGCTGCGCTGGGCCAGCCAGCTGTTCCATTACGGGATCATCTTCGTCTTCCTGGGCCACGTCCTGGGACTGTTGGTGCCGGCCGCCTGGACGGGAGCCCTGGGCGTCAGCGAACGGCTGTATCAGGAGCAGGCCCTGCTCTTGGGCGGCGTGGCGGGCCTCCTGGCCGTGGTGGGCATCGTCTGGTTCAACTGGCGGCGCTGGAGCGTGGCGCGGCTGCGGCGCAACAGCAGCTTGGGGGACTACCTGGCCATCGCCCTCCTGCTCCTGGTCATCGCCCTGGGGATATACAACACGCTGCTGTATCCCCTGAGCCACCACGGCCCGTACAACTACCGGGCCACCATCGCGCCCTGGCTGCGCGGCTTCCTCACCGGCCGGCCCGATGCCGCCCTGATGGTCCATGTTCCGGCCACCTTCCAGCTGCACCTCCTGGCCGCCTTCCTGCTCTTCGCCCTGTGGCCCTTCACCCGCTTGGTGCACCTGTGGAGCCTTCCCTTGGCCTACCTGCGCCGCCGCTACATCCTGTACCGCGGCCTGCCGCCGGAGGCACGCTGATGCAGGGGCAAAGCCCCCGAGACATCCTGGCGGAGGTCGCCTGCCACCGCTGCGGCCAGGCGGTGCGCGACGCCCGGGAGGTGTGGGTGGCCGGTCGACCGCTTGGCCGTCCCCGTGCCGGTCTCGCCTATTGCTCCCCCCTACCCGGAAAGGATGAGCGCCATGCCGCGGTATGAACCGTGGTCCGCCGCCCTGTCCCGGGCCGTGCGGGAGCTGTACCCAGGCTATTTCGCCATGGTCATGGCCACCGGCATCGTGTCCGTCGCCGCCGGGGGGTTCCACCTGGCGGGGATCTCGGCCTTTCTCCTGGGCTGGGCGGCGGTCTCCTACGTGGTGCTGTTCCTCCTCCTGGCGGCGCGCGCCCTGCGCTTCCCCGCGAACCTGGCGGCCGACCTGGGGGATGCGGCCAAGAACCCCGGGTTCCTCACCTTCGTGGCCGGCACCGACGTGCTGGGATCCCGGCTGGCGCTGGCCGGTCAGCCGGCCTGGAGCGCCGGCCTTTTGGCCTTGGGTCTCTTGGCCTGGATCGCCCTGGTCTACTACCTCTTCGCCGTGGACACCTTCCGCAACACGCGCTCTCCCGGGGAGGTGATCAGCGGCACCTGGCTATTGCTCACGGTGGCCACCCAGTCGGTGGCGGTGCTGGCCACCCTGTTGGCTCCCCGCTACGCCGGCTGGGCCGGACCGATGCTGTTCGGCGCCTGGTGTTTCTGGGGCGTGGGCGTCTTCCTGTACGCCGTGGTCATCGGGTTCATCATCTACCGCTTCTTCTTCTACCCGGTGGACCCGCGGGACGTCACCCCGCCCTATTGGATCAACATGGGGGCGGTAGCCATCTCGGTGCTGGCCGGTGACCACCTGGCCCTGGCGGCCCCCGGCAACCCCTTGCTGGACGGGCTGCGCCCCTTCCTATTGGGGCTGACGGTGCTCCTTTGGGCCTGGGGCACCTGGTGGATCCCCCTGCTGGTGATCATGGGCGTTTGGCGCCACCTGGTGCGGCGGGTGCCCCTGACCTACCACCCGGCCTTTTGGGGCATGGTCTTCCCGCTCGGGATGTACACCGCAGCCACCGCCGGCCTGGGCCAGGTGCTGCGCCTGCCCCTCCTGAACGTCTTCGCCGGGGATTTCCTTTGGGTGGCCCTGGCGGCCTGGACCGCCACGGCCGTCGGCTTCCTGTGGTCCAATCTGCGCGCCCTGAACCCGCCCCGGGTCCGAAGCTGAACTGCCCGACGCCGGGTCACCGATCCGGGGGCCGACGTGGCGGGACCTCTCCCGCGAAATGACGCAGGGCGGCCTCGAACTCCCCCAGGTCCAGTTCGGTGGCCTTGCATGGCCCGTGGGGCCGCCGGTTCGCCACCCCCAGCACCGGGATCCGCGCGGCCACGTCCTGCATCCCCGCCAGCAGGTCCCGCTCGCAGGCCACCGCCACGATGGCCGCCGGTCGCACTTGGGCCACCAACCGCCGCGCCTGGCTGCCGCCGTCGGCGGTGTGCAGCGCGAGTCCGTACCGGTCGGCGACGCCTTGGACCTGCCGCCGGGCGGTACGGCTCAGGCAGCGGGGCACCAGGACCAGGATGTTCCCCGACCCGCCGGGCGGCCCCAGGGCGGTCAGACGGTTTTGCACCCGGATCAGGGAGTTGCGCACGCGGTCGGCGCCGATCCCCCCCAGGCGGGCCAAACGGAAGGCCCAGGGAACCAGGAAGCTGTTGATTACCGCGGCCGGTCGACCCACGGGGCCGCGCCACCCGAAGTGTACCCCCAGGAGCACCCAGGCGTACCACAGCAGGAAGGCCAGCCCCGAGGCGCCGCTGGCCAGCAGGAGCACCTTGGGGGCGGTCCGTCCCAGTTCGGCCAGCCGCGGCTCCACCAGGTAGGTCGCCAGACCCAAGACCAGGAGCATCAAGGCCACGATCAGGCCCAGGATCTCCAGGAACACCCGCGGCGGGGTGGCAAGATCGCCCCCGTTCTCCTCCGGCGCACCGTCCCAGTCGCGCCACTCGTCACCCAGGCGGCGGTCCCGCACCGTCATGCGCACCTCCCGTTGGCTCCTCGCTGACTGCCAAATATTCTGACCACGATGGCCGCAAAGTTCTGTGCGCAAGATCACCGAGGGACGAGCCACCGTCGCCATACAATCTGGCCATCAGGCCGCAGCCCAGAGCCGAGAGGAGGAGCTCCGCATGCTCGACGCCACGGCCAAATCCGTGTTGGAGGACTGCGAAGTGGTGGCCATCGCCACCCAGGGACCCGACGGCCCCCATCTGGTGGCCACCTGGGGCGACTATGTCCGCCGCCTGGGCATCGGGGACTGCCTCCTCATCCCGGTGGGCACCCTGCGCACCACCGAGGAGAACCTGCGCCGAGATCCGCGAGTGGTGCTCCTGGCCGGCAGCCTCCGGGTACCTGGACGCGCCGGCCCCGGTCAGGGGGTGCGCCTCACCGGTCCTGGGCGCATCGTCACCGCCGGGGCCGACGCCGAGCGGGTGCGCCAAGCGTTCCCCTGGGCCCGGGGCGCCTTGGCGGTCCAGGTCACCCAGGTGGAAACCCTGCTCTAGCCTCGCGGATGGTGTCCTGCCGATCGATGCGGCAGGATCAGGTCCGTCTTGGGATGCACCGGCAGGAGGAAGGGCCGGCGCGGCGCCTGGGCGAAGTTGAAGTCCGCCGTCAGGTTGCCCAGGATGGGCGCGTTCTCCCGCACGTCGGGGCGCGGATCCGGTCTACCGTCGGTCTTGGGATCTAGCCGCTGCCCGTGCAGGAAGTCGTCCTCGATGAACTTCAGATAGGCGTCGAAACTCAAGGTCTGATGATCGATGTATCCCCGCTTGGCGTAGGGACTGATCACCAGGCCGGGAACCCGCAGACCGTAGCCCAAGCTGTCCACCTTGGGCGGCACCACCTGGTCATAGAAGCCGCCCCAGTCGTCCCAGGTGATGAAGATGGCGGAGCTTTTCCAGTTGGGGCTCTTCATCACCGCGTCGACCAGGCGCGTCACGTAGCTTTGCCCGGTGCTCACCAGATTGGGCGGGTGCTCCGAGTCCTTGGCCGAGGGCAGGATCCAGGTCACGGCCGGCAGTTTGCCCGCCTTGGCCGCTTGGAAGAACTTGGCTAGCGGCTGGATGTTCGATGCCTGTTGGTCCTGATGCACATCCACGAAGCCCGGCAGCACGTTCCAGATTTTAGGAACACCCTTGCCACCGAAGCCACCACCCGAACCGCCGTCCAGGTAGCAGGCCCAACTGACTCCCTGCTTGCTGAGCAGGTAGGTCAGGTCGGTCCAGCCGAAGGGCGTGGGGTTGTGGGCGGTGCGGTTGCGCGGGTCGTGGGTTCCGCGGCAGGTCATGGGGTTCTTGGGGTTGGAGCAGTTCGCGGACCAGGCCGAGAACAGGAACAGGTGCGAGGGAAAACTCCAGGACTCGATGGACTCGAACATGTGGTCCTGCAGCACATAGTGGTGCGCCAAGGCCCAGTAGTTGGGGATGTCCTTGCCGTTGTGGTAGCCCATGACGTCGGGCAGCCCCTTGGAGAACTGGGTGCAGTTGGGATTCAGCGGGTTCTTCGCGCAACGTTTGCTGGCGGCCTTGTACGCTTGGGCGATGAAGCCGTTCATCTTGCCGCCGTTCACGTCCGCGACGGCGTTGACCCAATTGTGTGGGCCGCCGTAGTTCAAGGAATAGCGGTCATGGAAGGGACGCACGCATTGCCCCGTGACCGCATCCGGCACGCAGACCGTGGGTACCCCGTTCTTCATGGGAATCCCGTCGGCTCCCGGATAGGTGCCGAAGTACGAATCGAAGGACCGGTTCTCCTGAAAGATGATGACCACATGCCGGATCTTGTGGATCCCGGTGGGTGCAACCGCCGGGGGCACCCCGCACCCGGCGATCAGGGACACCGCCAAGGCCACGGCCAGGGCGCCGCCCCGCCGCCCGATACGACCCATCGTCCGCACCTCCCGCGCTCAGTTTGCCCCCGCCGCGGCCGCCCACTCCACCACCTTCTGGCGGCGCAGGGATTCATTATTTTTTTATTATACCCCCGCGTGCCGAGAAGAGTTTGAACAATCTGTGAACGTTGTCCCCCGGACCTGGCCTTTCCCCCCTCCCCGTGCTATGATTTATCCAATCGTCACGAAGGGAAGCGATGCCGAGATGCACTTCGTCGGCCACCCCCTGCCTCTGGCGGGGATCTTCTTCGGCGTCCTGATGGTGCTCTTCTGGCTCCTGGTCCTGGTGGCCCTGGTACTCCTGATCCGCTACCTGTGGTTGGCCACGCCCCGGCTGACCGAGGGCAACTCCGCCCGGGCGCTCTTGGAGGAGCGCTATGTCCGAGGCGAAATAGGCAAGGAGGAGTTCGACCAGAAGCGGCGCGACCTGCGCTAGCCGCACCGCGCCCCGGGGATTTTACCGGATCTTTACCGCGCCTGAACCACGGCTTGACCAGGGCATGCTAAGTTAAGGTCAGGAAGGGCACGAAGGGAGGTCCGGATCATGTTCGGATACGGCATGATGGGCGGCTACGGCCTGGGGATCGCGGGCGGTATCCTGATGCTGGTCTTCTGGGTGCTGGTGGTGGTCGGCTTGGTGCTCCTGGTGCGCTACCTGTGGGCGGCCACGCCCCACGCGGCCGGCACCAAGGGCACGGCCCTGGAGCTCCTGAAGGAGCGCTACGCCCGGGGGGAGATCGGCAAGGAGGAGTTCGACCAGAAGCGGCGCGACCTGCAGTAGCCCAGGCGGTCGGGGAAATCCCCCGGCCGCCTTCCGTCTCCCCCCTGGCCCTACCGCGCCTCGGACCGCAGGGCCTCCAACCCCTCGCGCACGATGAAATACACCAGGGTCAGGGCGGCGGCGGGATCCGCCCACCACCAGCCAAGACCAGCCCGCGCCGCCAGCCCCGCGAGCACCGCCCCGGACATCCAGGCGCACACCACTCCCTCAGCGGCGTCGCCCCGCAGGGCGGCGCTGGACAGTTCGACGGCCAGACTCCGCTTGGCCTTGGCCAGCCACCACATGACCGGTATGGCGCAAGCCGCCAGAAGAATGCCGGGTACCGACGCTTCGGCCGCGCGGTGATACCAAAGGTCATAGCCGGACTCGCCGGCAATGTAGACCGCCAGCAGCAGCAAGGTCCCACCCACGAAGATCGCCGCGCGCCGTTCGGTCAGCTCCGTCTGCCGCGGATCGCATCCGGCCAGCTCGCGGCGCAGCCGGTGGAGCAGGACCGACGCCGAGGCCACCTCCAGCAGGCTGTCCAGGCCGAAGGCCAGGAGGACGATGCTGCCGGCGGCCAAGCCCGCCGCCCCAGCCACCGCCGCCTCCATGGCGAGCCAGGCCAGGCTCCAACTTTCCAGCACCACTCCCCGGCGCAGGAGGCGCGAGCGCACCGCCCGGACGTCGGCCATACCCATTCCCCCCGCCCCCAGCGTATGCCGCCGCCGGGCGGCCTCACACCCGCACCCAGCCCCGGCGCAGCACCTCGGACAAAACCACCCCCGCCGCGAAGGCCACCCCCATGTTCCACATGGCCAGGGCGGCCACGAAGAGCATCAGGTACACGTCGGATTCCCTGGGGCCGATGGCCCAGGCGGTTACCGCCCTTTCGATCCCGGCCAAGCGGACGGTCGGAGGGGCTACCCGGAAGACCGGCCAGGACTTCCAGCGGCCAACACCCGCAGCCCCGCGCGGTCCAAGAGCCACACCTCATGCTGGCGGGCCACTCGCACGCCCCCTGCGGTGAAGCCGCTCTTGGACACGAAAAGGAAGCGCAGCCTTCGCCATCCCTCGGCGGCGGCCGCCTTTCGGGCGCGTTCCAGAAAGTCCGCCATCTCGCCTTTCCCCACCGCTCGGCTGCGCCATTTCACCTCTCCCACCCACACCTCGTCGGCGGCGCGGGCGATGATATCCAACTCGACCTGGCCGTCCGCCGACCGATATCCGGTGACGCTCTCGAAGCGGGGTACGGTGCCGGCAACCCCCTGCGCCGCCAATTCCGCAGGCAGGGGGCGCCCGGCCAAATCGCGCAGCAATTCGCGGACCTGGGCCTCTTGGGCGCCTCCCAGTTCGGTCACCGCACCCAGAAAAGCCTCCTCCAAGGCTGCCCTCGCCCGCCATCCCCGCTGCCCCCCGCGTCCCGGGAGCGGCACCACCGCCTCGCGGATCACCTGGGCGATCCAGTAGGCCAACACCTGATCGGAGATGCGATACTCGCCGCCTTCCTTCACCACCAGATCCACGTCCGCCAGGAAACGCAACCGCTCGGCGGCCGTGGTGGTGGAGACCCTCGCCCGGCGCGCCAATTCGGAAACACCGGCGCAACCCACCTCCGCCAGATCCCCCAGCATGGCCTTCAAGGTGCCATAGCTGCTGGCTCGTTCCAAAGACAGGTCATAGACGTAGCGGCAGAAATCGTAGATGCGGCCTGTCGGATCAAGCGTCTCCCGAATGAACACCTCCTGCAGCATTCCCGGGTTGATCTCCACTCCTTCCAGCCGCGCCGTCTCCTCCACCTTCTCCCCCAGAACCACCGTGTAATAGGGGTGACCACCGGTCAGCCGAAAAACCTGCCGCAACACGACCGGATCTTGGCCCCCGGGGACCAATTGCAGCCACAGTTCCCTGGTGGCCTCCTCGGGCAACGGCCCCAGGAGCAGTTTGTCGAAGGTGCCAAAGAACGGGGCCGAGCCCTTTTCCAAAAGACCGCGCAATTGCGAAACGGCCGATCCGGCCACCAAGTAGCCCACGTCGCCCTGCTCCTGCAAGATGCCGCGCAATAACCACATGAGGCGATCCTGTCCCGGAAAGCGCTGCAGCCTCGTCAGCTCCTGGAACTCGTCCAGCACCATGAGCACCGGCATTCCCTGCTCTTTGGCCAGTTCTTCGGGCAACCTCAGCGCGGCCTGCAAAAGGGGGGTGTGCCCGAGCGGTCCCCGCCCGGACTCCCGGCGCAAGGACCGGGCCCCTTCCCATAGGCAGCGGCTGCCGGCGACTGCAGCCTGTTCCTCCCCATATCCCTCCCATTCGCCGGGTGAGGCGGCGCCATGGAACATCCGCAAGCCTACGATCAAGCTGGACAGAAGGCTGGCGGCGAACTGCTCCGGCGTGGAGACGCTGAAGGAGCAATCCATATAAGCGGCAATGCACCCTGCCGGAGGCGAAGCGAGGAACCGCCGCAAGAGCATGGTTTTGCCGATGCGGCGGCTGCCCAACAGGGCCAGCCGTTCCATCCGGCCGCGGCACAACCGCTCGCTCAAAAGCCGCAGCCGCGCCAGTTCCCTTTCCCGGTCCGCAAACAACTCCCGCCGGTCCAAGTACCTCACCCCTTGCGGATAGTATACCGCAACGGTATATATACCGCAAGTTATCACGGACCGCTTCAACATCCCCGGCCGGCGGCACCCCGCGATGAAGTCGCCAAGGAGCGCTGCCCCCAGGGAGGGGGCGGCCAGGAGGGCTCCGGCCCGAAGCCGCCAACCCCGCAAGCAGCGCGCCGGAAATCCGGGCGCACACCGCTCCCTAGGCGGCGTCCCCTGCGGGCCGGCGCTGGAAAACAAGCCGGCCAGGCGCCTCTTGGTCCCCGGGTACCGCCGCCGTGGCGCCCCGCCAAGCTCCAACTTTCCGGGACCACTCCCCGGCGCAAGAGGTGCCATCGCCCCGCCCCCAGCGTATGTCGCCAGGCGGCCTCACACCCGCACCCACCCCCGGCGCAGCACCTCGGACAAAACCACCCCGGCCACGAAGGCCACCCCCATGTTCCACATGGCCAGGGCGGCCACGAAGAGCATCAGGTACACGTCGGATTTCCTAGGCCCGATGTCCCGAGCGGTTACCGCCAATTCCATCCCGGCGAAGAAGAGGATCACCCCCAACACCGCCGGCGGGAAGGCCTCCAGAATGAGCAGAGTGGACGGCCCGCCGAAGAGGGACAGGAGCAGCACCAGGGAGCCCAGGATGACCAGGGCGCCCCCGGTGCGCGCTCCGAAGCGCACGTGACCGGCCATGCCTCCGGCCCCGTGGCACATGGGCACGCCCCCGACGAAGGGGGACAGCAGGTTCATGAGACCGGTGGATATGGCGATCTTGCGCTCCGTGACCGGGTGCGCGGGAAACAGCTCGTTGTTCTCGTGGGTGATGGCGATGATGGCGTTGCCCAGGGTGAGAGGCAGCTGCGGCAAGGCCAACAGGAAGAAACCCTTGGTCAGGGCGGCACCGGTGAAGAAGTCTGCGGCGGGCGAGGGCAGCCGGAAGGCCATGCCGGCTGCCGCCAACTGCCCGGGAAGCTCGGGACGCTGCGCCACCGCGGTGGCTATTCCCAACAGCAGCAGGGCGAACATGGCGGGAAAACGCGTGGCGAAGAGCGCCAAGGCCGCCGCCACCCCCAAGGCCGCCAGGGGCCAGTCGCTGCCCATGCGGGCGATGCCCATCTGGGCAAAGGTCAAACCCAGCCCCAGCATGATCCCCCGGACCACCGGCTTGGCGGCCAGGCGGCTCAGCACCTCCACCGCCCGGGTGAGCCCCATGAGCAGCCAGGCCACCCCGATGATCAGCCCGGCGGCCCAAACCATGAAGGGGTTCACCAAACTCGGATGGCCCAGGGCGAAGCCGCCGATGGCCTTCATGGGCTGGATGGGCACGGGCGTCCGATAGACCAGGCCGGTGACCACCTTGGCCAAGCCGAAGGCGAAGAGCACCCCCACCGGGTTCAGGTGCAGCACCGTGACGTAGGCGAGGACGAAGGGGATCAAGGTACCGATGTCCCCGAAGGCCCCGGCCCACTCGGAGACGCCGTAGCGGTTGCCGGACGACGACATCAAGGAAGCACCTCCCCGATCAGAATTCCCCTCTTTCCGATCAGGGAGGCGTGGCGGTTTCCCGGCCGGCCCCGAGCCGCCGTCAGCGGCTGACCCCGTCCCATGGCCGCAGGCTTTAGGAAACGAGGCTCGAGGAGTGTGCTGGATGTTTTCGCCGTTCCCTGGCCAGAATCCTTCCGGACCCACAGCGTGTCGCTAGCGGATGCACCTTCGGAGCAGTCAACCAGCAACTATCCGTCCGAAATACATGTCGCCGTGTATCTATTCGGTGATGCCGTCAGGGTCTCCCGCCAGGACTTCCCGGAAGTTGTTCGCCAGCGGATAGAGGAAGATCTCCTTGATCGGCTTGTCGTACCGCTTGTGGCGGTCTAGCTTGCCTCGGCCCTGGGTCTGGCCCACATGGACCCAGTTGGCCGCCTTGTAGCAGGTACCCCGGAACCGGTCCCGCTCCACGAAGGTCTCCAGCAGCACCGGGCGGTAAGCGTAGCGGCGCTCCCAATCATCCGCCACCTGTCGAGCCAGCTGCCCCAGCACCCAGGAGGCCAGGTTGCGCACCCGCACCCACGGCAGGATCAGAAACCGGGCGTTGTTTACCACCAGGTGCAGCCTTTGCTCCCGCTGGGCGTGGCTCCAGCCGATG
>JAJZIM010000052.1 GCA_021810565.1 Bacillota bacterium | reverse complement strand
TGAACAACCGATCCCCGATCCAAAACGGCGGATCCCATCGTGTCGCCGTGGCCTACCACCCCGACGCTACGATATTACACCCGCCTCAATTTGTCAAGCCCCTGCACCTTGCTCGTCAACGGCTCCTTAGGCTTCCTTCAGCGTCGGCCGTGGGCCATGCGCACCGCCTCGGGGCGCCGGCGCAGGACGGTCATGGCGGCAATGCCGGCCAGCGGACCGGGCACCAGGGCGAGGAAGGCCCAGCTCCAGCCCACATATCCGGCGAGCCAGCCGATAAGGTCAATGGAGGCCACGGTGATCAGGAAACCCACCGCCATCTGGAAGGTCAGGGCGCTACCCAAACGGCTGGGCGCCGACAGCTCGGTCACCGCGGTGGAGAACTGGGCGGAGTCGGCCACCACGCTAAGGCCCCAGATCAGGGCCACGGCCAGGGTGATCCCCGGCGCGGCGCCGAAAGTCAGGCCGATGGATGCCGCGCAGGCGCCGCTGAGGGCCAGGGCGCCTACGGTGGCCACGGTGCGACCCCACCGGTCGGCGGCCCACCCGCCCAGGAGGGCGCCGGCGGCTCCCGCCGCGCCGATGGCGGCGAAGGAGGCTCCCGCGGCGGCCAGGGTCAGGGTGCTCCCGTGCCACCAACGGGACCAGCCGGCGGCGAAAAAGGCCGGCAGCCAGGCCCACATGGCGTACAGCTCCCACATGTGTCCGAAATAGCCGGCGTTGGCCAACATCACCGGTCGGTCGCGCAGCACCTCGCCCACCACCCCCCAGCGGAAGGGTGGCGGTTTGAAGGGCTGCGGGCTGTCGGGCAGGATGGCCATGATCATCCAGGAACCCAGCAGGGCGAGGATGCTCGCGCCGATCAGCAGCGTCTGCCATTGGCGGAAGGCGGCCATGCCCTGCATCAACCGGGGCAGGGCCGACCCCACCGTCAGGCCGCCGATGAGGATGCCCACGGCCAGGCCGCGCCGGCTGGGGAACCAGGCGGCCACCAACTGCACCGCCACCGGGTAGACCCCTGCCAGCGCCGCCCCGGTCAAGAAGCGCAAGGCCAGTCCCCAGTCGGGGATCCGGCCCAAGAGGATGAAGGCGCCGTTGGCGGCGGCGGCGACCACGGCGGCCAGGGCCAACAGCCGCCGGGGCGGCAGCCGGTCGGCCAAGCCCAGGCTGGCGATGGTCAGGGCGCCGGCCACGAAGCCCAGCTGTACCGACGAGGTCAGCCCCACGGCCGTGCCAGCGGACAGGTGCCAAAGGTGGGCCAGGGTGGGGGTGACGGCGGAGACGCCGAACCACAGGCTCATGGCCATGAGCTCCGCGGCGGTGATGATGGACAGGGCGGCCCAGGGGGATATCCTGCGCAAGCGTCGTCGGCCTCCCTTCGCCGGACGGGGTACCAGGTCAGTATACCACAGGGGGCGGCGAAGGTCAGTCCGGGGCGCGGCGCTCCGGCGGCCTACGGCGCGCTGCCGCCGGGCCAGCCCAGATTTCCGCGGTCATTTTGAGACCGGTTCAACCGGAGCGGCATCGCGGCGACGGGAGCAACCGCCGCTTGCACCCCCAGGGCGGTGGGCGGGGCCCCGGGAAGTCCCAGGTCATGGGCCGGTTGCGTCGGAATGCGCCTACTGCTATCATCTAGGCAGAAAAAAGCGGTGGATCACGCCTTTGAGACGGGAGGGTGGCACCTTGTCCTTGCCGGCGAAGCGGCTATTCACCGCGGCGGAATATTGCCGGATGGTCGAAAGCCATGTATTCGGGGATATGCCTGATCCCTTAAGTCAGCCTCCCCGCATCTGGCCCCACCCCTCAATATGTGGTAGAATAGCCCTGAGAAACGAAATTTCGTTGGGAGGCTGATCGCCTTGCGGGCCGCGCGTGGCTGACATTCCTCGGTAAGCGGTGATGCTGCTGAATGGCCTACGGGGCAGACTCTTGCAGAAGATGGATGGCAGCTTTTTGCCTGTTTGCTCATCGTCCCTGCCAGTCCCTCGGCGGCCCCTGAATGAATTCCCCCACCTGACCACGGAATAGCGGCGCAAAGGGTCCTGTTGGTACCAGAGGGTGAGTTAAAGGGTCAGGCATATTTAGGGAACGCTCTACTAGTAGTCGGGGGGGACGGCTAACCATGGCAACCCGAGAACCCCCGAGCCTTGTGGAATTCCAGGCCCGTTTCAAAGACGAACAAGCGTGCAGTGATCACCTCTTTGGGATTAGATGGCCACACGGCTACTGTTGTCCAAAAAGGACTTCCGGAACAATGCCCGCAACCGTAACGACGCTTGCAAAACCAGCTCAGAAAGTATTGGGAAAACTGAGTCTACAAGGAGGAATGGAGTAATGAAGAAACAGGCGAGGCGGCTGGTGTATCTGTTCCTTGCCTTTGTGCTTTCGGCTGGCATCATGGGATACCTGGCGCCGCCGGTGGCAAGGGCTGCTTGCTGGACCGGTTCTTCCTCTCCCGCGGTGACGAGCATCACCCCGACCTATGGCACTGCCGGTACCGTGGTCCAGATAGACGGGTCTAACTTTATTGACAATTCGCTATTGGTTTGGTTTGGGAACGTCGAGGCTCCGAATTGGAATGTGATCGACCAGCAGGATATCAGGGCCACGGCCCCGGCGACCCCGGCGGGCACCACGGTGGATGTAATTGTGGCCAACATCAACGGCTGCAGTGCCACCAGCAGCTATGACCAGTTTACTTACCCGGATGTTCCGACCGTATCGTCCGTAACTCCGTCAAGCGGCCCTACCGCTGGACACACGCCGTTGGTCATCAACGGCGCCAACTTCCAGGGCGCGACCGCGGTCTATTTCGGAAACGTCGCAGACCCCAGTTTCTATGTGAATTCAAGCGGCACCGCGATATTTACGAATACCCCGCCGGGGACGGGTGCGGTAACCGTCACTGTGGTGACTCCCGTAGGCAGCAGTTCCCCGAGCAACGCGGACGTGTTTACCTACACGTTGTCCTTGCCGCCCATCCATACACTGCCTGCATTTTGGCCAACCGTAACCGGCGTCAATCCGGATATGGGCTCAGTGTCCGGAGGTACCCAGGTTACCATAACCGGTACCAACTTCAATGGGGCGACCAAGGTCGATTTTGGCAGCAACGCCGCCGCCAGTTTTAAGGTCATTTCGGACACCTCAGTCACGGCCACCTCCCCACCTGGCAGCGTCCTGGCGGATGTCACCGTAACCACGCCCCTCGGTACCAGCCCCAAGAGCACGGCCGACGAGTTCCTTTACACATCTCCTCTATTTCCGACTCCGACGGTGACCGCCATCAGCCCCGTCAGCGGCCCGGCGGTGGGAGGTACTCCGGTAACCATCACCGGCACCTACTTCGGCGTCGGGCAGACCGTCAAGTTCGGCAGCAACGCCGCAACCGCCGTCACCGTCAAGACCTCCACCTCCCTCACCGCCGTCTCCCCGGCGGGGACCGGTACCGTGGACGTAACCGTGACCTCGCCAGGGGGTACCAGCGCCACGAGCAACGCCGACAAGTTTACCTACACCACGCCCGGAACGCCCGCACCGACCGTAACCGCCATCAGCCCCGTCAGCGGCCCGGCCGCCGGAGGCACCCAGGTGACCGTCACCGGTACCAACCTCACCGGGGCTACCACGGTCGACTTCGGCAGCGGCAACCCGGCAACCAAGGTTAGCGTCAACAGCGCCGGAACGCAGATCACCGCCACCGCCCCGCCAGGCACCGGCACGGTGGATGTCCTCGTGACCACGCCCGGCGGCACCAGCGCCACGGGTAGCACCGACCAGTTCACCTACACGCCGGTTGCATCCCCTCCTTCCACCGGTCAGACCGTGATGCGCTTCTACATCGGCAACACGGACTACTTCGTCAACGACCAGGTGCAGAGTATGGACATCGCCCCGGTGATCATGAACAGCCGCACCCTTTTGCCGATCAGGTATGTGGCCACACCGCTGGGAGCCACCGTGGACTGGGATCAGGCCGCGCAGAAGGTCACGGTAAGCCTGGGCGGCACTGCTATCGAACTGTGGATCGGTCAGAACACCGCCACGGTGAACGGGACAGCGACGCTCATCGATCCCAACAACCCGGCCGTGACCCCGATCATCCTGCCGCCCGGACGCACCATGCTGCCCCTGCGCTTCATCGCCGAGAACTTGGGCTGCCAGGTCAACTGGGATCAGACGCAGCAGATGGTCACGGTGACCTATCCCGCCAAGCCTTGAAGAGTGTTCACGGAAACTGGCCCTAGCGCGTTGACATCCTATGGCTTTAATGGGTTTAAGTAAATCCAATCAGCGCCCACTCTTGACCTGATGCCCCGGATGGTGGCTTCCTGTTGGTCTGAGCGGGTGCCCGGCGAGTTGCCTCCAGGTGGGCAAGGAATAGCGAAGCTGGCCCAGGGCTCTCCGTGGGCTGGAGCTTTGTGGATACCGCGCTAGGCCGCCTGGGGGTTCAGGAACTGCTCCAGGTCGAAGGCCTCGTGCTTGGTCCACAATTTCACGTGCTGGGCGCAGGCCGCGATCATGTAGAGGGGGAACAGGCGGCGCCGCAGGGAGCGCACACGGCATTCCTGGAGGCGGTAGTCGTTCTTCTTCATGTCGTGGCTGCGCTCGGTGCAGGTGCGGGCCTTGTAGGCCTCGCGCCGCTCTTTCGACCCGCCCGGGGGGTCCGTCATGAAACGCAGGTCGGCCTCCTGGCGGAGACAGCGGCAGCGTCCGAAGCACTCCTCGTGGCATTCAAGACGGCGGCGCTTGCGGGTGGCCGGGCAGTCGAAGCGGATGTGTTTGCCGATGCGGCCGCGGCGGACCAGGCAGTGGCCGACACGGTACACCGGGTTGCCGTTTTGGTCCAGTTGCAATGGCTTGACCACCGGGTTGCCCTTGGCCCGCCCCAGGTTCAGGTCGATGGCCAGACGGACACCGAGGAGCCGGCCCAGCTGGTAGGTGGCGTGGTTGTCGTGGGCGGCGTCGAGGCTGGCCAGGTCCACGTGGCACTCGGAGTAGAGGTGGACCAAGCCGTTGAGGTTTAGGAAGCCCGGGGTGGAGTCGTGGACCAAGGCCTGGCCCATGGACAGGTAGAGGGGCGCCTCACCTTCAGGACCCTTGCAGGTGTACTCGTATGAGGAAGCCGCCGTAGAAGTGGCGGTCCCGGGCGTCATCCCAGCCCCAGTTGGCATCAGGAGAGGAGAAGCGGCGGGGATGGTTGCAGGAAGTTCCCCGAGGGCAGTCGCAGGCCTTCGTGCCGCTTCCGTTGGCATGGACGTAGATGGGAGTGCCGTCGCCGACCACGCGCAGGTTCTGCGGATCGCCCAGGTAGCCGGAGCGGGTGGAGCGGTTGGCGAAGCCGCCCAGGGCGGCGTAGAGGGGGTTGCCCGCCAGGAAGTCGGGAATGCCGTGGAGACTCTTGCAGGGCACTTGGGTGATGAGGAGGAAGGCGCGCAGCATGGCGGTGGGATCGTAGGCGGTGCGGCCCATGGGGAGTACAGCTTGGAGAGGAATGCCACCACCGGCGCCAGGTCGCAGCAGTGGTAGAAGTGGAGCAGATCCTCCTGGGCCTTGAGGGAGAAGATGAATTGGTGGAGGTGCCGGCGGTATTCCTCGTGGGACGGAATATGCGGCAATGCCAAATCAGCACCTCCCCGGGGGCCTCTGGTCTTGCCTTTGCCGGCAGGCGTTCCCGGCTTACTTTTTCAGTTTATGCCGCCTGTTCGGTTGTCAAGCAACGTTTCGTGGCGCTAGAATAAGAAAAACCGAGATATCATGGGAAAATCCCACTATCTCGGTTCTCAGAGCTCGTAGTCATGACCCCGAGGCCATTTACATTTATGCCTTATCCTTCAAGTCAGCCTGTGGTGCCAACAGGACTATTTGCGCCGCTATTCCGTGGTCAGGTGGGGGAATTCCTTCAGGGGCCGCCGAGGGACTGGCAGGTACGATGAGCAAACAGGCAAAAGGCTGCCATCCATCTTCTGCAAGAGTCTGCCCGGTAGGCCGTTCAGCGGCACCACCGCTCACCGAGGAAAGACGGAAAGCCTCCGTGATCTGCGGTGCCCGAATGGCGATCAACCGCCCAACTAAATGCCATTTCCCGGGGTTATTTTACCACATATTGAGCGGTGGGGCCAGATGCGGGGAGGCTGACTTAAAGGGTCAGGCACATTCGGGGAAGATGACCGTCTGGAGCTCATCGAAGGGGAGATCGTGCGGAGGATTCCGGTCGGAAGCCGCCATGCGGCCTGCGTGAAGCGTCTGGCCCAGCTGCTTTTTCAGGCAGCCCAGGGCAGGTTGATCGTATCGGTTCAAAACCCTATATATTTGGGAAAATACGCGGAAGTGCAACCCGATTTGGCCCTTTTGCGTGCGCAGCCGGACTTCTACGCAGCGGCCCTGCCCGCCCCCGCCGACGTGTTCCTCGTGGTGGAGGTGGGCGACACCACGGCGGAGTATGACCGCCAGGTAAAGCTGCCGCTATATGCCTTGGCCGGCATACCAGAGGTATGGCTGGTGGACCTGAACGCCCAAGCCTTGGAAGTGTACCGCTCCCCGGTCCCGGAAGGCTACGGGCAGCGCCTTCTCCCCCGTCGCGATGAGGTCCTGTCCTTGCCCGACCTGCCGGACGTGGCGCTCAAGGTCAGGGATATCCTGGCTTAGACCTCGGACCAGGCGGTGTTTCTTCGCGTCGAGAAGAAGCAATGGTTTGGAAGGCGCAAGAACCCGCTTTTCTATGGCCGTGACCTGCATGGTTCGCGGCGTTAGATGGCGGAGGAGCCGGCCGAGGATGCGGCCTTGCCCACCGGGGCGGTTCGAGGTATGACGGGGCGAAGGCCGACGCCGTGGCCTTTGGGCCGAAGGTGCCGGCAAGGTCACTCCAGGGCGTGGCGCTCTCGCAACCGATGGGACAGGCGGCGCAGCAGGGCATAGGAGCGCTCCACGGTGGTGCCGCCGTCCAGGTTGACCAGGCAGCACTTGGCGGGAGCGAGCCAGGCCCGGTCCAGGATCAGCTCCCGGTCGATGCCCTGGGTGCCCAGGTGCTCCCAGAAGCCCTCGAGACGGGTGAGCAGAGAATCCTCCGTCTCGGGGTCCAGCTCCTCGGTAAGGGTGGGGGTGATCCCCCAGCTGATGATGCCGCCCCGCTCCAGAAAGTCCCGGATCTCCCGACTGTAGCGGGTCAGGATGTAGCCGTTGCCGTGGGTGTCGGCGGACAGCACGTCGAGGGACAGGTCGCGCAGCAGGAAGGACCAGTCGGGGTTGCCGCAAAGATGCACGCCGCGGGGTCCCTCCAGCCGGTCCAGAAAGGCCCGGTAGTCCGCCACCGCCTGCTCGCTGGGATAGCCGGTGTAGGAGGCGAAGAGCATCTCCAGACCCGGCTCGTCCATCCAAACGAAGGCGTCGGGGTTGGCTTGGCGCAGCTCCCGGAACTGCACGTTGACCTTGCGGGCCATGAAGTCGAAGAGGATCTCCCGGGCGTCATCCCGGTAGATCAGCGGTTTTTTCTCCTCGTCGCAGATCTTGAGGCCGAAGCTGACGGGACCGATGCACTGGCCGTGCACGGCGGCATAGGCGGTGAGATCCCGCGCCAGGAAGTCCCGGTACACGGTGGAGTAGGGCGGGGCCAGGCGGAAAGGCGCTTCCTCCTCCATGATCGCGGCGTAGTCGCCCAACTCGGCGTAGAACCGCTCCGAGGAGAAGGACAGCCGCTGTCGCTCGGGGTCCAACTCGATGCCTGGGAAATGGGCGCTGGCTTGGGCGTACATGTCCTCGTAGAAGGACACGTGGGGCAACTGCGGCCAGAAGGGGATGTCCACCGACAAGGTCAGGCGGAAGGCCTCCTCCGGGTCGGTGTGGGGCAGGATGCCCATGCCGGTGGTGCGGCAGCCGCCGGGGAGTGGCAAGGGGAGCACCTCCAAGAAAAGAGCGGGGCGGTAGGCCCCGCCGCAGCGGAGAGGGATATGGACTCCTTCCATTATGGCGGCGAGGCCGAGACAGGTCTGTGACCGGGCGCACATAATCTAGGCGGCGCGCATGCACCGCGTTTCCGGGCATATACTAGGCGGGAAACGGGGGCGAGAGCTTGCGCACGGTGGCGCTGGCCACGGTGGATCGGGGAGTGGTCCACGGCCTGGAGGGCCTGGCCCGCGCCGGAAGGGTGCGGGTCCGGCGGCGCCGGAGGGGGGACCTCACCTGGTGGCTGTGCACGGGGGACCAGGAGCGGCTTTGCCGTCAGGTGGCCGAGGCGGTGGTGGAAAGCGTCCTGGTAGATTGGGAGCGCGCCCAGGTGGTGCGCGCCGTGGGCGGTGTCCCCGGGCAATTGGGCCGGGACGGGGCCCAGGCGGTGGCGGCGACGGCCTTGGCGCGGCTGTCCGGGGAGGAGTCGACCGGAGCGCTTCGCTGGCGGCGGCAAGCGGCACGGCGGCTGGAGGAGCTCCTGGAACAAGAGGGGACGGTGGTGTTGGAGGGCTTCCTGACCTTTCGGCTGCGGGACTACCGCCGCGAGTTGGAGATATTGGTGGACCGTTTGGCGGACGATCTCTTGCTGGAACGGGAGCATCGGGAGTTCGTGGCCCTCTTGCGCCGGTTCCTGCGCGAGCGGCAAAGCAGTCCCGAGTTGCACCTGGTGGCGGAGGGGGAGGGGCGTTTTCGTCTGGTGGACCGGGACGGCCGCCGCCTGGACGGCTTGCCGGACGGGCACCGAGAGCAGGAGGACGTGCTCATCGCGGCCCTCCTTTCCCTGGCGCCGCGCCTCTTGGTGGTGCATGGTCGGGAACGCCGGCGCCCGGGCGGTTTCAAGACCCTGCGGGAGATCTTCGAGGATCGCGTCAGCGAGTGTCCGGGGTGCGAGCTTTGCCGGTCGGAAGAGACGGGACGCGCCGAACCCTGAGGCGGCTGGCCCTGCTGGCGGTGCTGGCCGGCATGCTGGCGCCGGCCCTCCTCTTGGCCCACCGCAGCGGACAGGCCGTCGCCGCGGTGCGCATCGTGATCGAGGTGGATCAGCGGCGATTGACCCTGTGGGAAGACGGCAAGCCGGTGCGCTCCTTCCCCGCGGCGGTGGGGAAGACCGCCACTCCCACCCCCCTGGGGCACTGGACCATCGTTTCCAAGGAGCGCTGGTCCGGCGGCTTCGGCACGCGTTGGCTGGGATTGTCCGTGCCCTGGGGACACTACGGCATCCACGGCACGAACCGGCCTTGGACCGTGGGACGGGCCGTAAGCCACGGCTGCATCCGCCTGCGCAACGCCGACGTGGAGGCGCTTTTTGAACTGGTGCGGGTGGGCACGCCGGTGGCGATCGTGGGGACTGCGTCGCGCCGCACGGTGTACGAGGGGGACCGGGGCAGCGAGGTGCGGGAGGTCCAGGCGCGCCTGGGCCAGCTGGGTCTGTACGCCGGGGCGGCCGACGGCGTCTTCGGATCCGAGTTGCGCCGCTCGGTGGAGCGCTTTCAGGCCCGGCAGGGGCTGGAGCCGGACGGGATCGTCGGGCCGGCCACCTACCGCGCCCTGGGGCTGGCACCGGGTGGTTGACGCGCCCGGGAAGGTTGCGATAGAATCACGGCGGCGAGGAAGAGGACACAAGCGCCGAACCGCCTCCCCAGAGAGGACCCCTTGGGCTGGAAGGGTCCGGGGCGCGAGCGCGAAAACCCCCTCGGAGCCGCCGGGCGAGGCCGCAGCGGATAAGCCCGGGGGAGGCGGCACCTTAAAGCGCGCTGAGCAAGAAGAAGGGTGGAACCGCGGAGGGAATGCTCCGCCCCTTCTCCCCTCGGGGGGAGAGGGCTTTTATTTTCCGGGTAAAGGAGAGCTGGACGATGCGGATCACGGTGCAAGGGGAGGAGCGGGAGTGCCCGGGGGGGACCACCGCGGGGGAGGTGCTGGCCGCCCAGGCGTCGCTGGCCGCCAGAGTCAACGGCGCTGTGCGGGACCTGTCCCAGGTCCTGGCGGAAGGGGACGCGGTGGAGCCGGTCACCTTTGCCGAGCCGGCGGGTCGGGAGGTGTACTGGCACACCAGTTCCCACATCCTGGCCCAGGCGGTTAAGCGGCTTTTCCCGGAGGCCCGGCTGGGGGTGGGACCGGCCATCGAGGAAGGCTTCTACTACGATTTCGACCTGCCGCGCCCCCTGGAGCCGCAGGATCTGGAGCGCATCTCCGCCGAGATGGGGCGCATCGTGGGGGAGGCGCTGCCCCTGGAACGCCGGGAGGTGACCCGGGGGGAGGCCGAGGAGCGCATGGCCGCGGGGGGCGAGAGCTACAAGATTGAGCTGGTCCGGGGACTGCCCGAGGGGGAGCCCATCTCCCTGTACCACCAGGGGGAGTTCGTGGACCTGTGCGCCGGACCGCACCTGTCGGACACGGGCCGGGTGGGCGCCTGGAAGCTGCTATCGGTGGCGGGCGCCTATTGGCGCGGCGACCAGCGCAACGCCCAACTGCAGCGGATATATGGGGTGTCCTTCCCCACGGCGCAGGAACTGGCGGCGCACCTGGAGCGTCTGGAGGAGGCCCGCCGCCGGGATCATCGCCGCCTGGGGCGGGAGCTGGACCTGTTCTCCATCCAGGACGAGGCGGGGGCCGGCCTGGTGCTGTGGCACCCCCGGGGCGCCCAGGTGCGCGAGATCATCGAGGACTTCTGGCGCCGGGAGCATCGACGGCGGGGCTATCAACTGGTGTTCTCCCCCCACATCGGGCGGGAACAGCTGTGGCGGACCAGCGGGCACCTCAGTTGGTACCGGGAGAACATGTACGCGGGATTGGAGGTGGAGGGGCAGCACTATCTGGTGAAGCCCATGAACTGCCCCTACCACATCCTGATGTATCGATCGGCCACCCGCAGCTACCGGGAACTGCCTCTGCGCTGGGGAGAACTGGGCACTGTGTACCGCTACGAGCGCTCGGGGGTGCTGCACGGGCTCCTGCGGGTGCGGGGCTTCACCCAGGACGACGCCCACATCTTCTGCCGCGAGGACCAGCTCGAGGACGAGATCGTGGGGGTACTGGACCTGGCCCGCTACATGCTGGCCAGCTTCGGCTTCACCGACTACGAGATCGTGCTGGCGGTGCGTGATCCGGGAAACAAGGAGAAATACGTGGGGTCGGACGCGGGCTGGGATGCGGCGGAGAAGGCCCTGGTGCGAGCCCTGGAGCGGGCGGGACTGCCCTTCGTGCGGGCCGAGGGCGAGGCCAAGTTCTATGCTCCGGCCCTGGATATCACCCTGAAGGACGCCCTGGGGCGCGGCTGGCAGGGTCCCACCATCCAGGTGGACTTCAACCTGCCGGAGCGCTTCGACCTCAGCTACGTGGGGCCGGACGGCCGGGAGCACCGTCCCTTCATGATCCACCGCACGGTGCTGGGCTCCATGGAAAGGTTCCTGGGCAGCCTCATCGAGCATTACGCCGGCGCCTTCCCCCTTTGGCTAGCGCCGCTGCAGGTGCGGGTGCTGCCGGTTGCCGAGCGGCACGCCGCCTACGCCCGTCAGGTGCGGGAGGCCCTGGGGGCGGCCGGGCTGCGCGCTGAGGTGGACGAGCGGGACGAGAAGCTGGGCTGGCGCATCCGCCACGCCCAACTGGAGAAGATACCCTACATGCTGGTGGTAGGCGACCGGGAGGCGGCCGAGGGGCGGGTAGCGGTGCGCCACCGGGAGCAGGGGGACCAGGGGTCTTGGAGCCTGGAGGAACTGGTGGGCCGGCTGCGGGAGGAGGTGGCGGCCAGCGGCCCCCGGCCCTGAATTTATCGGGGGCATGTAATTGACGATGGCACGCGCCATATGTTATATTGTTGGAGCCGTGGGCGGCCGAAGCGCCCGCAAGGCGGGTGCTTTCACCCGTTTTTCCCCTGATCGCGCGGACGGCGAGGAGGGAGAAGGTATCAGCAAAGAACTGAGGACCAATGAGAACATCCGGGTGCGGGAGGTCCGACTGGTCGACGAGAACGGTGAGCAGTTGGGAATCCTACCGGTGAAGGAGGCCCTCCGGATAGCTTTCGAACGGGGGTTGGACCTGGTGGAGGTGGCCCCCACCGCCAAGCCGCCGGTGTGCCGGATCATGGACTACGGCCGCTTCAAATACGAGCAGAGCAAGCGGGACAAGGAAGCCCGCAAGAAGCAGCGTGTCGTCAGCATCAAAGAAGTGAAGATGCGCCCCAACATCGAGGACCACGACTTCACGGTGAAGCTGCGCAACGCGGAGCGGTTCCTTAAGGAAGGCGACAAGGTCAAGGCCACCATCATGTTCCGAGGACGGGAGATCGTCCACGCGGAACTGGGGCGCAAGGTGCTGGACCGCCTGGCCGACGCGGTGAGCACCTGCTCGGCGGTGGAGCGGGCGCCCAAGGTGGAGGGGCGCAACATGATCATGATCCTGTCGCCCAAGAACGAAGCCCTGTCGCCCAAGAACGAAGCCCAGGGATGAGGGAAGGAAGGGAACACCCTTGCCGAAGATGAAGACCCACCGGGGAGCGGCCAAGCGGTTCCGGCTCACCGGTTCCGGAAAGGTGCGCCGTCAGCGCGCCTACCATAGTCACCTTTTGGCGCACAAGAGCCCGGGGCGCAAGCGGCGCCTGGGGCAGACCACCCTGGTGGACGCCAAGGAATCGGCGCGGGTGCGTCGTATGTTGCCCTACGGCAACTGAGCGGTTAGGAAAGGGGAAGAGGCATGGCTCGGGTCAAAAAAGGGGTGACTGCCCACCGGCGGCACAAGAAGATTTTGAAGCTCGCCAGGGGCTATCGGGGCGCGAGGAGCAAACTCTTCCGCCCGGCCAACGAGGCGGTGATGAAGGGCCTTTGGTATTCCTTCATCCATCGCCGCCGGAAGAAGGGGGATTTCCGCAAGCTGTGGATAGCCCGCATCAACGCCGCCGCCCGCCTGGAGGGCATCTCCTACAGTCGCCTGGTCAACGGTCTGAACCGGGCCGGCGTGGAGCTCAACCGCAAGGTGCTGGCCGACCTGGCGGTGCGGGATCAGCAGGCGTTCCGGCAGCTGGTGGAGAAGGCCCGGCAGGGTTTGAGCGGCTAGCAGCCTCCGACCGGCTGCTGCGGCTGGCCAGGAAACTGGGGAGGCGCCGCCACCGCCAGGAGACGGGGAAAGTCCTGGTGGAAGGGCGGCGCTTGGTGTCCGAGGCGCACTCCGCGGGGCTGGTCCCGGAGGCGGTGTTCTACACGGCCGAGTTCGCTGCCGATCCCCGGGGGCGGCAGTTGTTGGAGCAGTTGGCCACGAGCGGGGCGCGCTTTCGGCGGCTGAAACCGCGGGAATTGGCGGAGCTGGCTCAGACGGAGCATCCCCAGGGCATCCTGGCCGTGGTACCCTGGCAGCCGGTGTCGCCGGCCGCTGTGCTGGCGGGAGCGGACCCCCTGCTGGTGGTGGCGGACGGGATCCGGGATCCGGGAAATCTGGGCGTGCTGTGGCGCACGGCCGACGCGGCGGGGGCTGCGGGGCTGGCCTGCACCCCCGGCACGGTGGATCCCGCCAACCCCAAGACCCTGCGGGCGGGGATGGGTGCGGCCTTCCATGTGCCCCTGGCCCAACTGGCGCCGGGCTGGACCGCCTGGCTGCGCCGGCAAGGGGTTCGGGTGGTGGCTACGGCCCCCGGGGGTACCCTGGCCCCGGAGGCGGCGGATCTGACCGGGCCGTGCGCCCTGGTATTCGGCAACGAGGGGGAGGGGCTGGCTCCTCAGGTGCTGGCGGCGGCCGACGCGGTGGTGGGGATCCCCATGCCGGGCCGAGCCGAGTCCCTGAATGTGGCGGGGGCGGCGGCCATCCTGCTCTACGTCGCGGTCCGCCAGCGGCAAAGCCCCTCTTGACTTGCCGCCGCGCCGATGCTAAACTGTGCTCGGTCGGGGGAATGCGGGGTAGGGGGCTCCTCCCGGAACGACGTTGGGAGGGGCCTCCGCATTTTCCGGGAGCTGCCGCGTTCGGCGGCTTGTCAGGCGGGCGGCCCTGTGATATAATCCCGCCAGATAGGCGAAAGGACGTGGTGGCCCGATGACCGCGCGGTTTTTTTGGCGGATTTTCGAGCACACAGGGTCAGTTACCGCTTATCTTTGGTACAAGCGCCTGTCAGTTCAATAGTTTTCCCATGACGGAGAGGAGTAGGCCGGTAACCGTGCCCTCAGAGAGGCGGCGTCGCGGGTGGAAGCGCCGCCGGGAGCGGTCGGTCGAAGTTCGCTCCGGAGGAGCCTGCTGAAGGGGTCACCTGGTAGGCGGGCCGGACCGGCCGTTATCCGGATGAGAAGCGGGGCCCGCCCGGGCCCAAGCAGGGTGGTACCGCGGAGGCTGGGCCTTCGTCCCGACAGGGGCGGGGCCTTTTTATTTGGGGAGGGGATGGCTTGGAGACGCAACGGGAACTGGAGCAGCGGGCCCTGGGGGAGGTGCACTCCGCCGTCGACACGGTGGAATTGGAGCGGCTGCGGGTGCGCTACCTGGGCAAGAAGGGAGAGCTCACCGCCCGCCTGCGCTCCCTGGGGGAGCTGGAGCCTGACCAGCGGCCCGAGGTTGGACGGTGGATCAACGAGCTGCGCCGGAGTTTGGAGGAGGCGCTGCAGGAGCGGCGCCGGGAGCTCGCGGCCCGGGAGGAGGCGTCGCGGCTACAGGCCGAGACCTTGGACGTGACCCTGCCCGGCGTGCCGCCGTCCTGGGGCCGCCGCCATCCCCTGCGCCAGGTGTGGGAGGAGATCGAGGACGTCTTCTTGCGCCTGGGCTTCGACGTGGCGGAGGGACCCGAGGTGGAGACCGAGTACTTCAATTTCGAGGCCTTGAACATCCCCGCCGACCATCCAGCCCGGGACATGCAGGACTCCTTCTACCTGCACGGGGTGGGTCCGGGGCTATTGCTGCGGACCCAAACCTCCCCGGTGCAGATCCGGTACATGCAGCAGGAGGCGCCGCGCACCCCGCTGCGCATGGTCGCTCCCGGACGGGTGTACCGCCGGGACCAGTTGGACGCCTCCCATTCCCCCGTGTTCCACCAGGTGGAGGGGCTGGTGGTGGGACCGGGGGTGAGCCTGGCCGACCTGAAGGGGGTGCTCTCCCTCTTCGCCCGGGAGATCTTCGGCCCGGCGGCCAAGTTGCGCTTTCGGCCCAGCTACTTCCCCTTTACCGAGCCCAGCGCGGAGGTGGACGTGTCCTGCCCCCTGTGTGGGGGGCGGGGCTGCCGGACCTGCTCGGGCAGCGGCTGGCTCGAGATCCTGGGCTGCGGCATGGTGCACCCGCGGGTGCTGCGGGAGGGCGGCTACGATTCGGAGGAGGTGGCCGGCTTCGCCTTCGGCATGGGCATCGACCGGATCGCCATGTTGCGGTACGGCATCGACGACCTGCGCCTGTTCACCCAGAACGACCTGCGCTTCTTGCGGCAGTTTTAAGGGGGGCTGGATCTTGCGCGTGGTTTGGAGCTGGCTGCGGGAGTTGGTGGAGTTCGAGGCCTCCCCGGGAGAGCTGGCCGAGGCCTTGACCATGGCGGGCATCGCCGTGGAGCAGGTGGACGAGGTCTCAACGGACGCGTTGTCGGGAATGGTGGTGGCCCAGGCGGTGGCGGTGGACCCCCACCCCGACGCCTCGGGGTTGCGTCTGGTGCGGATGCACACGGGCCGGGAGGAATTGTCCGTGGTCACCGGGGCGACCAACATCCACCCGGGGGATCGGGTTAGCCTGGCCCTGCCCGGGGCTCGCCTAGGCGACGGGCAAAGGGTTGCCCCGGTCGAGATCCGCGGCCTAGCCTCCCAAGGCATGCTGCTGTCGGCACGGGAGCTGGGCATTCCGGAGTGCAAGGACTTTCCGGATGTCGGCCTCCTGACCCTGCCCCCCGACACGCCGGTGGGGCAACCGCTGGCGACGGCCTTGGCTTGGCGCGAGGCGGTGCTGATCCTGGAACTCACCCCCAACTATGCCCATTGTCTGGGACTTTGGGGCCTGGCCCACGAGGTGGCCGCGGTGACGCGGGGCCGGTTGCGCCCCGCCGGGAACCCTTTGCCCTCGTTGCCGGCGGATCGGCGGGTGGAGCCGTGGACCCAGGAGCTTTGCTCCCGCTATGCGGGACTACTGGTTGAGCAGGTGCGCCCGGGACCATCCCCCTGGTGGATGCGCCGCCGGCTGGACCTGGCCGGCCTCCGGCCGGTGAACAACCTGGTGGACGTCACCAACTACGTGCTGTTGGAGCGCAACCAGCCCCTGCACGCCTTCGATGCGGCGCGCCTCACCGGCGACACCATCGGGGTGCGGGGGGCCCGGGAGGGGGAGCGCCTGACCACCCTGGACGGGGAGGAGCGGGTCCTGGGAGCCGGGGTGCCGGTGGTGGTGGATGCCCAAGGCCCGGTGGCCCTGGCCGGGGTGATGGGCGGAGCGGCCACCGAGGTGACGAGTGCCACCCGGGCGGTGTTCCTGGAGTCGGCCTGCTTCGAGCCGACGGCCGTGCGCCGTGCGGCCCGGCGGCTGGGGGTGCGCAGCGAGGCGTCGGTGCGCTTCGAGCGGGGCACCGATCCCGAGGGCGCGGTGGCGGCCTTGGCCCGGGCGGCCGAGCTGCTCCCTTTGGCCGGGGCGGCGGGGGTGCTCCGCGCCCTGGTGGACCGCTATCCCCACCCCTTGCCGCCCCTTAGCATCCCCCTACGACCGGCGCGGATCAACCGTTGGCTGGGGACAGGGTTCGAAGCGGCAGAGATGGAGGAGGCCCTGGCGGCGGCGGGGTTCACGCTTCGGGGGGACATGGTTGAGGTCCCCTCCTATCGCCGCGACGTGGCGGAGGAGGTGGATCTGGCCGAGGAGGCGGCCCGGATCCTAGGGTACCACCGGGTACCGGAGCGGCTGCCCGGCGGGGGAGTGAGCCTGGGGCGGCGGCTCAAGGATCCGGCGGGGCTGAGAGCGCGGCGGGTGCTGGCCGCTTTGGGTCTACAGGAGGTGTTGACCTCTCCCCTGACGGGGGCCCAGACGCTGGAGCTCTTTGCTGACGCGGTCGAGGCGGCCGTACCCTTGGACCATCCCCTGGTCGAGGAGCAGGGACTGCTCCGGGTTCGCCTTTTGCCCAGCCTCCTGGAGGTGCTGCGCTTCAATGTTGCCCAGCGCAATCTTGATGTGGCCGTGTACGAGGTGGGCAAGGTGTTCCGCCGCACGGCGGAGGGGGTGTCGGAGCGCCGGCAGGTGGCCCTGGCCTGGACCGGCCGGGGGCGGGAGGACTCTTGGGCCGAAGCGGGACCGACGGCGGATTTCTTTCGGTTGAAGGGCCTGGTGGAGCGCCTGCTGGACAGTTTCGGCCTTACCCTGGAGTGCGTTCCCTGGGGCGGGACCTTTCTGCATCCGGGTCGGGGCGCGCGGGTGCTGGGCGGGGGGGTCGACCTGGGCTTTCTGGGACAGCTGCACCCGGAGACGGCCCGGCGGATGGAGCTGTCGGAGGCGGTGCTGGTGGCCGAGTTGGAGCTGGCGGAGTTGGCCCGGTGCGAGCAGGCGGTGTCCTACCACCCCCTGCCGCGCTTTCCGGCGGTGCTGCGGGACCTGGCGGCGGTGCTGCCGCGGGAGGTCAGCGCCGGGCGGGTGGCCGAGGTGATCCGCGCGGCGGGAGCACCGCTTTTGGAGGCGGTCCGCCTGTTCGACGTCTACGAGGGCCCGCAGGTTCCCCCGGGGCGGCGCAGCCTGGCCTACTCCCTCGGCTACCGCTCTGGTGCGGCCACGCTCACCGATCGGGAGGTGGATGCGGTGCACGAGCGGGTGCGCCGGGCCCTGCAGCGGGAGCTGGGCGCCGTCCTGCGCTCCTAGCCTAGGCAGGGATTTTCGGGGCGCGGGCCGAAGAGAGGAACCCGGAGGGGGGGGCGGGCGGCGTGCGGGTCAGCGTGCGGATCGCCGGGAGGGACTATGCGCTACGGGGCGACGCCTCGGCGGAGCATCTGCGCCGGGTGGCGGCGGAGGTGGACCAGCGGATCACCGAGTTGATGGCACGTCAGGCCCGCCTGGGCATCGTGGAGGCGGCGGTGCTGGCCTCCTTGAACCTGTGCGAGGAACTGTTTCGCCTCCAAGGGGAGTACCGACGGTTGCTGGAGCTCACCGACCGGGAGATGCGCTCCCGCCGGGGGCGCCGGGAGGGCTGAGGAGTGGATCGCCAGCAGGTGGCCGAGGCATTCGAGGAGATGGCGGATCTGCTGGAGTTTCGGGGAGAGGAGCCCTTCAAGGTGCGCGCCTATCGGCGCGGCGCCGAGGCGGTGCGCCGCTCGCCGGAGGAGTTGGCGGTGCTGCGCGGCGAGGGCCGGTTGCACGAGTTGCCGGGCATCGGCAAGGCGCTGGAGGAGAAGATCGGGGAGCTTCTGGACCGGGGGACCTTCCGGGCCCTGGAGGAGCTCAAGCGCTCGGTGCCCGCGGGCATGGAGGAACTGCTGGCGGTGCCGGGCCTGGGACCCAAGACGGCGGCGCGATTGTACCGGGAGCTTGGGATCAAGGACCGAGCCGGGTTGGCGGCGGCCCTGGAGCAAAAGCGCCTGCGCGACCTGCCGGGGATGGGGGAGCGGCGGGAGCAGCAGCTGCGGGAGGCCCTGGCGGCCCGGGAGCGCCTGACCTCCCGCCATCCCTTGAGCGAGACCCTGCCCCTGGCCGAGGCCTTGGTGGAAGAGGTGCGCCGCCTGCCGGGGGTGCGGCAAGTGGCGGTGGCGGGCAGCATCCGCCGCTTTAGGGACACCACCGGGGACATCGACCTGGTGGCCGAGGCCGCCGACCCCGAGGCCGTGGGCCGAGCCTTTGCCGCGTCGGGGCGGGTGAGCCGGGTGCTGGCCTTGGGAGAGGTGCGCGCCAGGGTGATCCTGGCCGAGGGCATCCAGGCGGATCTTTGGGCGGTAGCGCCGGGGGGGTTTCCGGCGGCGCTGCATCACGCCACGGGTTCCAAGAACCACAGTGTGCGCCTGCGGTCCCTGGCCCGGCAGCTGGGGCTCACCCTGAACGAGTACGGGATATTTCGCGGCGAGGAGTCCTTGGCGGTGCGCTCGGAGGAAGACATCTACCGCCACCTGGGATTGCCTTTCATCCCGCCGGAGCTGCGGGAGGATTCCGGAGAGATCGAGGCCGCCCTGGCGGGGCAGTTGCCGGAACTTTTGAACCCGGCGGACATCCTGGGGGACCTGCACGTGCACACCGACTGGAGCGACGGGCAGCGCAGCGTGGACGAGATGGCGGCGGCAGCTCGGGAACTGGGCTACCGGTACCTGGCCATCTGCGACCACTCCCGCTCGTTGGGGGTGGCCCACGGCCTGGACGGCGAGCGTCTGGCGCGACAGCGGGAAGAGATCGCGGCGGTGAACGCAGCCCATCCCGAGTTCCGGCTGCTGGCGGGGGTGGAGGTGGACATAAGGATGGATGGGTCCTTGGACCTGCCGGACGCGGTCCTGGCCCAGTTGGATTTCGTGACGGCCTCCATCCACGCCGGGTTGGGGGCGGATCGCGCGATCCAGACGCGCCGCCTGGTGCGGGCCATGGAAAACCCCCACGTGGACGCCATCGGCCACCCCACGGGGCGGATCCTGGGCCGGCGGGAGCCCTACGAGCTGGATCTGGAGGAGGTCGTGGCCGCGGCCGCGCGCACCGGCACGGCCCTGGAGCTCAACGCCCAGCTGTCCCGGTTGGATCTGTCCACGGAGCACCTGCGCCTGGCCCGGGAGCGGGGAGTGCAGGTGGTGGTGAACAGCGATGCCCACGGCGTCGAGGGGCTGCGGAACATGGTCTTCGGCGTGCGCTCGGCCCGTCGGGGCTGGCTGGGCCGCGCCCAGGTGCGAAACGCCCGGCCTTGGACCGCTGACTGATGGGCTACCTGGGTTTGGGCCTGCTCCTGGGGCTGGCCGCGGGGGTGAGTCCGGGACCGCTCTTGGCCCTCCTGGTGCGGGAGACCCTGCAGGGGGGCAAACGCTCCGGCTTGGCCGTGGCGGTGGTGCCCGTGTTCACCGATCTGCCGGTGATCATGTTGCTGGCCTGGGCCTTGGCCTTCCTGCGGCCGGCCTTTCTGGGCCTGCTATCGGCGGCGGGCGGGCTGGTGCTCCTGGGCATCGCCTATCGCGGGCTGTTTCCCCGGCGCTCAGCAAGTGAGCGGCCTTTGGCGGAACGCCGGGGCGGCTCCTTCCGACGCGGACTGTTGGTGAACGCCTTCAACCCGCACATGTACATTTTTTGGGGCTTCGTGGGGCTACCCGTCGTCCTCAGGGCGGGACGCCACTCCCTGTGGGCGGCGGCGGGTTTCGTGGCCGCCTTTCTGGTGGCTCTGGTGGGCCTGAAGGTCACCCTGGTGCTGGGCATGGAGCGCGCCCGCCGCTTCCTGCGCTCCCGAGGCTATGCTCGGCTTTTGGCGGGAGTGCACCTGGCCCTGGGCGGGCTGGGGCTTTACCTTTTGTATTCCGGACTGACGGTCTTGGAGGGAAGGTGATCCATTGAGCGACCTCCTGCAGTATCTGGGCTGGGCCGCACTGACGGTCCTGATCCTGGTGCTCCTGCGGCGCTGGAAGCTGCTCTAGGCCGGGGAGGGGATGCCGGTGGGCCGGGCGCTGGCGATCTTGACCGGAGCCGTGGGGCTCTTGGTCTTGGGCCATCTCTTGCTGCGCCTGGGGCAGGTGGATCTGGCCGTGGTCCGAGTCGAGGCGGTGGCCAGGCGCTATCCCCAGACGAGCGGGTCGGCGCTGGCCGCCGCGGTGCGGGGGGAGCTGGCGCGGGAGGGCCTGGCGGCGGACCAGACCCGGGTGTCGGTCTCCCGGCAGCGGGCGGCTGGCGGCGGTGCCTGGCGGATCGACCTGGTCGCCGGTTACCGGCCGCGGCTTTTGCCCTGGGGGCCGGAAAGCTGGCGGTGGCCGCCCTATGCCGCCCGAGGCACGGTGCTGGTGGTGAGGCGGCGACTCGGAGCGTCCTGATGGCACCCATGTTACATTTGACCCAGAAGGAGGAAACAGAGGGGGCCGCGGCGAATCCTAAGGGGAGCATGCGGGAAGGGGAGAGGATCCGATGGATCCCATGCACCGGCAGGGGGCGGGCGAGGCCAGGGAGCGCCTGGCTGCGCTATTGCAGGAGCGGCTGCGGGACCCCGCCACGGCGCAGATGATCCGCCGCTCCCTGGACGCCGGAGTGGTGATGGACACCTGGCTGGCGGGACAGCGGGAGGAGAACTTCACGCCGGAGGCTTTGGCCGTGATCGAGGAGGCGGTGGGCATCCTCACCGCGCAGGCCTACGGGTCGGTCTTCCCCAACTACCACCTGTCGGAGCGATATCTAACCGTTGCCTTCCATGAGCTTTTGTCCTCCATCGCCATGTTCCAGGCCCATCGGGAGAAGGGAACCTTGGAGGTGGGCGAGGGGGAGGCGGCGGGGGCGGTGGAGCGGTTGCGGGCCTTTGTCGCCGCCGAGCCCACCGGCCTCAGCGTGCCCGTGGGCTTGTATTGGCTCGTAACCAGCTACGAGAACTACGGCGCCTTGGCCCACTACGGGCGCATGCCCGAGGAGGACTTCCGCTTCGGGACCTTCCACCGGCCTTGGATCAAGAGCACCCTGACGGAGGAAATGAACCTGGCCCGACTGATGGGCCACCTGGAGACGCGCTATCCCTGTCCCGAGGGGCAGTGCGTGATCCTAACCCCGGAGGGCCGGCGCGTGTTGGAGCAGATCCGGCGGCTGTTGGAGGACTCGGGGGAACTGGCCTGGCGGATGCAGCAGCAGCATCTGGCCCTGTTCAACGAGCTGGAGGACTACGACGAGCTGATGGCCCGCATCGCGCCCACCGTGAATCCGGAGACCGAGCGGTTTTTGGACTTCGCCGGGCTTAGGCCCGGGCAAAAGGTGCTGGAGCTTGGGTGCGGCACGGGGCGGATGACCCTGAACGTGGGGCTCTACCGGCGGGTGCTGCCGGGGGGGAGGGTGGTGGCTACGGACCCCTCGACCAACATGCTGGCCCGGGCCGGCAGTAAGGCGAGGGAGCTGGGGGCGGCTAACGTGGAGTTCCTGCGTTCCCCGGCCGAGAACCTTCCTTTCTCCGATGGCGCCTTCGACGCCACGGTCGGGATGGTCTTCCTCCATTTCACCGACGCGCCGCGGGCCGTGCGGGAGGCGGTGCGGGTGACCAAGCCGGGCGGCACGGTGGCCCTGGGGGTGGCCATCCGGTCGGACGCGGCCATGATGCCGGTGTTGCCGGTGTGGTTCGAGCCCATCTTCGCCCTGGCCCGCAGCCGCGGGATGGCTCCCACCGGAGTGGGCAACCGGCCGGGGGAGGCGGCGCAGCTGTTGCGCGAGGCGGGGTGCGTGGCGGTGCACACCGTGCCGGTGCAGGTGCCGGTGGTGGCCGTGGATCCGGTCTCCTTCGTGCGCTGGGCCTTGCAGGGACCGGGGTTCTTTCAGGAGGTCCTGGAGCCCCTGCCTTATGCCGAGCGGTTGCGTTTGGTGGGGGAGTTGCAGGAGGCGGGGCGCGAGATCTGCCGGCGCGCCACCCTGGAGGAGCGCACCTGGCTGTGGCCCGGGGAATATGTTCGGGGGAGCGCCCCGGGGCCGGACTAGCTGCGATGGCCCGAACGGCTAAAAAGGGGACCTGCCCAGGCAGAATAGCCGGGGAGGTGCACGTATGCCTTTCTTCTGGAAGGAGGTCTTCCCCCTCCTGTACCGCACGACGGCCTTGTATTTCGTGGCCTTCCTGGTGTTTCGGATGATGGGCAAGCGATCCCTGGGCAAGATGGCGCCCTTCGACGTCGCGGTGATCAAAATTATCGGCGACCCGGTGCGATGCGTAAATGCTATGGAGCCACCCATTTTATGTATCTATTCGGTGATGCCGTCAGGGTCTCCTGTCAGGACTTCCCGGAAGTTGTTCGTCAGCGGATAGAGGAAGATCTCCTTGATCGGCTGGTCCTACCGCTTGTGGCGGTCTAGCTTGCCTCGGCCCTGGGTCTGGCCCACGTGGATCCAGTTGGCCGCCTGGTAGCAGGTACCCCGGAACCGGTCCCGCTCCACAAAGGTCTCCAGCAGTACCGGGCGGTAGGCGTAGCGGCGCTCCCAATCGTCCG